>JBGSJN010000021.1:0-2101 GCA_041741995.1 Bacillota bacterium | reverse complement strand
TTTTAGATATGTTTGTTAAATACTACAATGAGGAGCGACCTGCTTATGCTCTTAAATACAAAAGCCCCATTCAATATCGTATTGAACAGGGCTTCATCTAGAGTTCTTTTTAATTTTCTACTTTTTCTTGACTAGTTCACTTAGGGGTGTTCTTATTTTTTTATATAACAATGTGCTACAATTGAATGAATAGATAGATAAATATAGTTGAATACTGTATATCATCATAGATTGATACATTTAAATAGTAGAGATATGCAAGGAGATGGAGCAATTATGGATGAAAAATGGATAGATAAATGGAAACAGGACCTGGAACAGTTAAGAGAAGAACTGCCGAAAAAACATTTAAATCTCTATTTCGGGCAAAGTGAAGAAAGTTTTTTTTGCTCAATAGACAAGTTGAAGATGGAGTTGGAATCAGGTGATTTGGATCATTTTGTGGTTATTGCAAGAATTGCAGAAATGATTTCTGCCTTTAAAGATGCTCATACTACTCTATATATTCCAGGCAAATGGTTTCTGCCATTTGATTTTTATTGGTTTGATGAAGGTATATATATCGTAGGTGGTGGGAATAGTTATAGGGCTCTTTTAGGTTGTAGAATTACTCATATTAATAATCTTGAAATCAAGGAAGTTATAAGTCGGCTTAAGACTGTCATATCTTATGAGAATGAATCCTTCCTAAAGTCACAACTACCAAAATATATAAAAGTTGCTGAAGTTCTCTATGGTCTTGATATAATTGATGGACTTAAGGAGTTAAGCATCGGGGTAGAATATGGTGACGGAATAATATCGGAAATTATGATAAAAACCTATACTACCCAAGAGTTAAGCGTTGATCGATTATGGGTTGATAATCTACTTGATTGTGAAATACCTTTATATAGAAGAAAACGTGATGAAAATTATTGGAGTCACCATCTTGTTGATGAAAATACTCTATACATAAACTACAATTGTTGTAAGAATATGAAAAGTACTGGAGTTAAGGTTTTTTTCGATGGAGTTCTTGAAGATATTAATAGATTAAAGGTTAGTAAGGTAGTAGTTGATCTTCGAAATAATTTTGGAGGAAATTCTAGACTCCTTGAGCCATTTATTCTTGAATTGAAGAAATGGGTTTTGGAAGATAATATCCGCAGGGTATTTACCATTATTGGCAGGGATACTTTTTCATCTGCCTTGTTAAATGCTTACTCACTTAAAAATGATGTTGGTGCTATATTAATAGGGGAGCCATCAGGTGGAAAACCGAATTGTTATGGTGAGGTTCTTTATATTGAATTATTAAATTCTAAATTAAGAATACGTTATTCAACTAAGTATTATGATATTATTGAAGACGACAGTCAAGAATCCTTGTTTCCAGATATAAAATTTGAAGTGAAATTCGATAATTTTATTAGGTGCAAAGATCCTGTTATGGATTATATATTGAAAGAAGAGGTGGATTAATATGTCAGATGAGCATGGGCATAGTCACAGTCATAGTCATCAAAAACAAGGGAATATAAAAGTAGCCTTTTTTTTAAATTTTTCTTTTACCCTTATTGAACTGGTAGGGGGTATTTTGACCAATAGCATGGCTATATTATCAGATGCCTTACATGATCTTGGCGATTCATTAACCCTAGGTCTTGCTTGGTATTTGGAAAAGTATTCATCAAAGAAATCTGATTTAAAGTTTTCTTTTGGCTATGCCAGATTCTCTTTATTAGGTGCTTTGTTAAATAGTATTATCTTGGTTGTTGGCTCAGTTATTATTTTGAGCCAGGCTATACCTAGGATATTTAGTCCAGAAGAGATTAATCCTGAGGGTATGTTTTTTTTAGCTATACTTGGTATTGTTATTAATGGTCTGGCTGTATTAAGACTTAGACAGGGTACATCTTTAAACGAAAGGGTGGTATCATGGCATTTATTGGAGGATGTTCTTGGTTGGGTAGTAGTTCTTATTGGTAGTATACTCCTGATATTTTTTAATATCCCATGGATTGATCCTGTCATGTCAATTTTCATATCAATCTATATCCTATTTAATGTTTACAAGAATTTAAAGGAAACAATGAATATTTTCCTGCAAGGGGTGCCG
>JBGSJN010000020.1:0-18304 GCA_041741995.1 Bacillota bacterium | reverse complement strand
TTATTATAAAAGAGTTTAAAAAAACTTCGGGCCAAAACCTTTTCTTTTTTTACTCATGTTACCAAATTGTTTCATCATTGTCTTTGTACTATCAAATTGTTTTAATAATCTGTTTATATCTTGAACCTCTGTTCCACTACCGGCTGATATTCGTTTTTTTCTGCTGGCATTAAGGATGTTAGGTCTATTTCTTTCTTCTTTAGTCATTGAAAGAATTATAGCTTCTGTTTTTGATAAGTCCTTTTCATTAACTTGTACATTTTTTATTTTATTTCCTCCAGGAATCATTGCCAGTAAATCCTCGATAGATCCAAGACTTTTCATTTGCTTTATTTGTTCCAGAAAATCATCTAAAGTAAACGTGGATTCCATTAGTTTCTTTTGAAGTTCTATAGCTGATTTCTCGTCAATTTTATCTTGTGCTTTTTCAATAAGTGATAAAATATCACCCATGCCAAGAATTCTGCTGGCTATTCTATCAGGATAAAATAATTCAAGTTGATCAATTTTTTCACCCATACCAATTAGTTTAATCTGTTTGCCAGTAATATATCTTAAAGATATTACTGCTCCACCTCTGGCATCACCATCCATTTTAGTAACTGCCAGGCTGTCTACTCCAACTTTTTCATTGAATTCCTTACCAATATTAACTGCATCTTGACCAGTCATGCCATCAACTACCAGTATTACTTCATCAGGATTAATGCTATTCTTCAGATCTATTAGTTCATCCATCATAGATTGATCAAGATGTTGTCTGCCTGCTGTGTCAACAATTATTATATCACTATTGTTAGTTTTGGCAATTTCTATCCCATCCTCAACAATTTGTTTTACATTGCGGGAATTCCTGTCATAGTGAATTTTAACATCTATTTTTGTTGCAAGCACTTCTAATTGATCCATTGCTGCAGGTCTATATATATCAGCTCCAATTAAATAAGGCTTTTTGTTTTGACCTTTAATCATATAAGCAAGTTTTCCAGCTGTAGTGGTTTTTCCTGATCCTTGCAGACCTACTAAAAAAATAATATAAGGTTTTCTACCAGAAAATTCTAATTTTTCAATTTTACCACCAAGTAGCTCTACTAATTCTGCATTTACAATCTTAATCACTTGTTGTCCGGGAGTCAAACTTTCTAAAACATCATTACCTATAGCTTTTTCTTTGACCTTTTTAGTAAAGTCTTTAACTACCTTATAATTAACATCAGCTTCAAGTAGTGCGATTTGTACTTCCTTTAAAGCAGTTGTAACATCTTCTTCTGTCAACCTGCCTTTACCAGTTAGTTTGGCGAATGCCTTTTGTAATTTTTCAGACAAGCTATTGAAAGCTCCCATTATTACTCCTTTTGATAATATATTAATTTTTGCAAATTGCTCTTTATATACTTCATATCTTCATTTTCAAGAAGACTGTTTAATATATCGTCCATTTCAAATTTATTTTCTAATATATTTAAACTATTTTCATACTCCAGAAGTTCTTTTTCCCCTTTTAACAAAAAATCTCTGACACCCTGCTTAGTTATTTTAAATATTTCAGCTATCTCGGTCAGTGAATAATCTTCGTTGTAATATAGATTTAAGACTTCTTTTCTTCTACCTTTTATTAGATTTCCATAGATATCCAATAACAGGCTTATTTTTGTGAATTTTTCCATTTTATCTCCGTAAAGTGAATTTGCTTTACCTTAGTTATTGTATAATAAATTGGTAAGTCTGTCAATACTTAATAATCTTCACTGAAGAATCCAAATGGACTTTTACCTTCATGGACTAATTTGTCAAATTGACTAAAAGTAAAGGTGTAAATTTGATCATATAAAGTATAGTTATATTCATTTAATTGAAATCTTGATTCGTACCTGAAATTTAAAACTTCTGAAGGATTTTTCTTGCCATTATATATAACTATGCCCACTTTCGGTATAGCAAAAAAATCTTGTTTTGTGAATTTAATTTTTGCATCTCTTAATATTTTAGCTAGGATAATATATGGCCCCTCAGCAAATTTCAATCTTAAATTTCTTTTCTTATCAGGAGTATCTAATCTGCCATTTTTAAATTCAATAAAATAAATCTTATCCCCAATAAAAAGCCCATCAGGAGAACATGGCATAAGTTCTTGACTAATACCATAGATTTTATTAGCTATATTATCAAAATTATACATTTTATTTTCTAAACTAGTTGGATATTCCTCATTTGCAGAATCAAAAGCAATACTCTTGATTTCTTCATAGAATTCAGAGTAATTATTTGCTAATATTCCATTAATCTCTTTCAGCATATTAATCCTCCTTTTTATATTCCATTCTTAAATTATCCAGCTTTTCAAAAGGATCAAGTAGTGCATTGTAGATATTTTGGATAGAGCTTGTTTCGTTCACAAATTCGTAACCATCAGTAATTTTTTTTCCTAAATAGAAGTTTTTCTTTAGATTGTAACTTTCACTATACATTTCTAAAGCTTCTAAGAAATATATATTGCAGGTATTTATTATAACTTTTAATCCAAGGTTTTTTATTATTCGACCAATAATATGAGCAAGTGATAATTGCCATACAGGATGTGATAATATTTCAGGTTCATCTAGAATTAAAATACTTTCATTATTTAAATAGCCATTATTTAATAGTTCTCTTAAAATAAGAAATGTCTTAATACCATTCGGGGACTTATTTATAGGTACTCTTACTCTATCATTAACATTAAGGAAGAACCGCCTTTTCTCACTTGAATACTCCAAAATTTGATTTTCTATAATCTCATCAATTAGATTGAAAATTTCATGTTTGAATTTTAATTTCGCATCAATATTATCATTACTATCTTTTTTAGGATTAATCATTTTTCTTTTCAAATCATCGTTATGTTCCAGCCCTAAATTTTTAGGTATACTTTCATTGATTATTAAAGGTCCATCAACATAAGTTACATCTTTTATCTTCATATCTCTGTCAATAATATTTATCTTTAATGGATTGAAATCCAATTTTAGCGAAGGAATATCATTGACTGTCATTTTTAAAAAGATATCTTCAGCATATTTATATAGTTCTGGTGTATAACCCTCATCCTTAATTAAATCTACTATTTCCTCATCCTTAGATAAAATGCTTTTCATAGCTATGTAAGCACTTTTGCTTATTAGACTTTTACCTATAGAATTCGTACCAACAATAACCGTAAGATCTTCCAATTCAATATCCGCTTTTGCTATAGGTCCAATATTGTTTAATAGATAATTTAATTTCATAATTATACCTCCCTAGTGTTTAAAATGTCTAATACCCGTCAATATCATTGGTAAATTATTTTCATCACAATAATCAATTGAAGCTTGATCATTTCTGGAGCCACCTGGTTGAACGATACCTGTTATCCCAGCTTTATGAGCCATTTCCACACTATCTTTAAATGGAAAAAATGCATCTGAGGCTAATATAGCTCCATTGTAATCCTTATCCTTGTAGTTTAGCAAGGCATCTTGGATGGCAAATACTCTAGCTGTTTGACCACCACATAGAGCGAGAACTTCCTTGTTCTTTACAATAGCAATCCCATTAGATTTAATATTTTTTACGATTTTCATACCAAACAACATATCTTCAAGCATTTTCTTATCAGGTGCTATCTTTGTTGCTACTTCCAAATTACTAATTAAATCTAAATCACGACTTTGTTTTAAAAAATATCCATCTAAATCTTTATAGGAATAGCTTTCACTGTAATTCAAGTCTTTATATCTCATTACTCTTAGATTCTTCTTGGTTCTTAAGATTTCAAGTGCTTCAAGATCATAATCCGGAGCTACTATTATTTCTAAAAATATTTTATTCAATTCTTTCGCAGTTTCTAAATCAACTTTATTATTAAAAGCAATTATCCCTCCAAAAATCGATACTGGATCATTCCTATAGCTTTTTAAATAAGCATCAAAGATTGTATTCCCAACAGAAGCGCAACATATTGTTCCATGCTTAATTGCAACTGCGAAATAATTTTCATCCTTGAAGTCATGAAGTATTTCCATAGCGGCAAAAACATCATTATAATTATTGTAGGACATAGCCTTGCCATTTAACTGTTCCATATCCATTAAGCTAGGATCTTTAGCTTTTTTGTATAAAGATGCTTTCTGGTGAGGGTTTTCTCCATAGCTAAGCTCTTTTAAGAAATCTAAACTTATCACATTACTTTCAGGATTAAAATAATTCGAAATAGCTATATCATATTTTGCTATAAGCCTAAAGGCTTTGCCTGCCAAATATTTCCTGTAAGTGATATCTATACTCTTATTTTCTATTTTCTCAATTATCATATTATAATCATTATTGTCAGTAACAATAAGAACATCTTTATAATTCTTAGCAGCTGCTCTAATCATTGTTGGGCCACCAATATCTATTTCTTCAATAATTTTATCTTCATCAAAGCCACTTTTAACAGCATTTTCAAATTCATATAAATTTACACAAACTAAATCTATTGCAGTAATCCCAAGATAATTAATAGTGTCTTGATGTGACTGGTTATCTCTTTTAAATAAAATACCACCATGAACAATAGGATTTAGAGTTTTTACTCTACCATCTAAAATTTCTTTTGAGCCAGTAATACTTTCTACAGTAATCACATTAATTTTATTTTCTTTTAAAACTTTATAAGTTCCACCAGTAGATACAACTTGAAAGCCATTCTTATCAAGTCCTTTTGCGAATTCAATGATTCCTGTTTTATCTGTAACGCTTAATAATGCATATTTCATTTTATCTTCCTCTCATAATAAGAAAAGAAGTAATAACACTAATGGTACTACCTCTTTTATTTATCTATATTTTTTCTTTTAAAAATTCCATAAAACTTTCGCTTATCTCTTCTCTTCTAAGAGCATAATCGACAATAGTCTTCAAATAACCTAGTAAATTTCCAGTGTCATATCTTTTACCATCAAATATGTATCCAAACATACCCTGGAATGCCAGCAGTTTATACATGGCGTCTGTTAATTGTATTTCTCCACCTTTTCCTGGTTTTGTTTCTTCAATCATTTCAAAGATCTTAGAAGTAAAGACATATCGTCCAATTACAGCTAAATTAGTTGGTGCTTCCATAGGAGAAGGTTTTTCAATTAAACCTTTCACATTATAAAGATTTTCTTCAACTTTATTGCCACTGATTATACCATACTTACTTACGTCTTCTAAAGGAACCTGCATTAAGGCAAATACACTTTTTTTCTCTCTATCATAAATATCAATCAATGACTTAAGACAATTTTTCTCTTTATGATAAAATAGGTCATCACCTAGTAAAACAGCAAAAGGCTCATCCTTAATAAACTCTTTAGCCATTCCGACTGCATGTCCCAGTCCATTTGGAGATTGTTGTCTAATAAAATAAATTTTTGCCATTTTACTAATAGGCTTAAGCATTTCTAACATTTCTTGATTATTCTTTTCTTCAAGATGTTTTTCCAATTCGTAAGAAATATCAAAATGGTTTTCTATGGCTTCCTTACCTCTATTAGTTATTATAAGTATTTCTTCTATCCCAGCCTCTACAGCTTCTTCAACAATATATTGAATAGCAGGTTTATCTAGTATAGGTAACATTTCTTTTGGTACAGCTTTAGTTGCCGGTAATAATCTGGTTCCAAGTCCTGCTGCAGGGATTACAGCTTTTCTAACTTTCATATTAATCCTCTAGCTCACTTAATTTAAATTTATCATGAATTACTTGAACAGCCTCCTTGGCTCTTGCTAATTCTAAGATACATGAAACTTTAATTTCAGAAGTGCTGATAAGTTCAATATTGATACCAGCTTTTGCCAATGCTTCGAACATTGTTGCAGCTACACCAGGATTGGACTGCATACCTGCTCCAACAATACTGATTTTTGCAAGTTTTTCACGAACCTTTACCCCTTCAGCCCCGATTTCATTTCTAATTTTTTCAACTATTTCCATAGCTTTTTCTTTATCTTCATTATGTACAGTAAATGAAATATCGTTTATAGTACCTCTAGGATTACTTTGAACAATCATATCAACATTTATCGTATTATCTGCTAAAGCTCTAAATATACTACCAGCTACACCTGGAATATCAGGAACTCCATAAATTGTTATTTTAGCTACATCTAAATCATGAGCAACTCCACTCACTAATCTTGTTTTTTCCATTAAAGACCCCTCCTCGACGATTGTACCTTCATTATTATTAAAACTTGATCTAACACAAACTTTCACATTATGTTGTTTTGCATATTCTACAGCTCTCGTTTGTAGTACTAATGCACCAAGACTTGCAAGTTCCAACATTTCATCATATGAAACAAAAGGAAGTTTTCTTGCATTTGTAACAATTCTAGGGTCTGTAGTATAAACTCCATCAACATCTGTATAAATTTCACAAACATCTGCTTTAATGGCTGCCGCAACTGCAACTGCAGTAGTATCAGAACCACCTCTACCTAAAGTTGTTATTTCACCACTTTCAGTTTTCCCTTGAAAACCGGCAACTATAACTATTTTTCCTGAATTGATTTCCTTTTTTAATCTAGTATTATCAATTCTAGTAATTTTTGCTTTTTTATGTATATTATCGGTATAAATACCTGCTTGAGCACCAGTCAAAGAAACTACTTCATAGCCCTTTTCCTTAATGGCCATAGACAAAAGCGCTATCGAAACTTGCTCACCAGTTGCAAGAAGCATATCCATTTCTCTATGAGATGGGGTTTTAGTTATAGCATTGGCTAAAGCTAACAAATCATCTGTTGAGTCACCCATAGCTGATACAACCGTTATAACGCTATTACCTTGTTCTTTAGTAGCAATAATCCTATTAGCTACATTCATTATTCTTTCGGGATTACCTACTGAAGTCCCCCCATATTTTTGCACAATTATTCCCATTATTGATTTCCCCTTTTAATATTCTTTTTCTGAGCGAAGTACAGATTTAATCTCAATAACAACATCTAGATTTTCAATTTGCTCTCTGGCACTTTGCATATTTTTATTTAAAACACGGTCAGTCAAAATTACTAATTCAGCTTTACCATCAGCTAATTTTCTTTGAATAACAGAATCAATACTCACATTATTATTTGCAAAAGCATCAGCAATCTTACTTAATACTCTAGTTTTATCGACTACTACCATTCTAAAATAGTAATGACTTATAGTATCTTCAATCCTTTTAATCAATAAGTCGAGATAACATGAACAGTTTTGAACTTTAATAAGATCTTTGTTCATATTTTTAACAATACTTAATAAATCTGATACAACTGCACTAGCAGTTGGTAGTCCACCAGCACCTTTGCCAATTAGAGTTAAATCACCAAAAGCATTACCTTCTAAATATACGGCATTATATACATCATCTACTTTAGCTAATGGATGTGAAAGTGGCAATAAAGTAGGATGAACCCTTACTTCTATTTCATCATCTTTTAATAAGGCTATCCCTAATAGTTTTATAGTACTTTTAAATTGTCTAGCATAGTTAACATCATCTACACTTATTTTAGTAATTCCTTCAACATAGACATTTTCTAGTTTTACTCGTCTGCTAAATGCTATTGATGCTAAAATTGCTATTTTCCTTGCTGCGTCTAACCCCTCAATATCAGAAGTAGGATCAGCCTCAGCGTAGCCTAAATCTTTAGCTTCTTGCAAAACATCTTCTAAACTTCTTCCTTCTGCAAACATTTTAGTTAGAATAAAGTTAGTAGTGCCATTTATTATACCCATCACTTTAGTTATCTGATTACTTTGCAAATTGTCTTTAATTGTACTAATGATCGGTATAGCACCTGCAACACTAGCCTCATATTTCACTTCTTTAGAATATTCGTTTCCTAATTCAAGGATTTCTTGGCCTCTTGTGGCCATTAGATCTTTATTGGCAGTTATTATGTGTTTACCATTTATAATGGCTTCTGTAATGTAATCTTCAGCAATAGTTGTCCCACCAATTACTTCTATAACAATATCTATTTCTTTATTAGCAATTATATCATAGGGATTTGTAGTTAATAATTCAATAGGAATAGAATCTCTTACTTTTCCTAAATCATTAACTAGTATTTTAACAACCTCTAGTTCCACTCCTTCTAATATTGCTAAATATTTACTTCTATTTAATTTTAATAACTTGTAAACACCTTGACCTACAGTCCCACAACCTAGTAAACCAATTCTAATCTTCTTCATTAATCTACTCTCTTTCCATTTTCATTTCTCTTGTCATTAAATCTTTAAAACAATCAAGTGGAGCCTTATTCTCATAAATACATTTATATACTTCTTCATTAATTGGTAAATCTAAGTTAAGCTTTTTACTCAATAAATAAAATGCCTTGGCAGCATAAACTCCTTCAGTCACCATATCATTAGACTTAAGAATATCTGATGTCTTAAAACCCTGACCTATTTTTTCACCAAAACCTCTATTACGGCTATGTTTACTCATACAAGTAACCATTAAATCACCAATACCTGTCAATCCATTAAAGGTTTCAGTATTAGCACCTAATTTTCTGCCTAATTGTTTCATTTCGTATAGACCTCTAGTTATTAATGATGCTTTAGCATTGTCACCAAATTCTAATCCGTCTACAATTCCACTAGCAATAGCTACAACATTCTTAAAAGAGCCACCAAGTTCTACACCTAGTGTATCGTCATTAGTATAAACTCTTAATGATTCATTGTTGAATATTTGTTGAACTAGTTCAGCAAGTTCAATATTATCACTTGCAGCAACTATGGCTGCAGGTAAACCTTTTGCTACTTCTTCTGCATGAGTTGGCCCAGATAGTACACAGTAGTCATATTCAGATTTTGTTACTTCTGCAATTACTTCTGACATTCTAAGTCCTGTTTCTATTTCTATTCCTTTAGCTACATTTATTATAGTTTTTTTGCCAAAGCCAGCTCGATACATTTTTTTCACAACATCTCGGATATATTGTGATGGAACTGCTAATACTAAATACTCATTGTTACATGCTTCTTTTAAGTCACCAGTAATTTTTAATTCTTCCGGAATTACTATCCCAGGTAAAAAAGGATGTACTTTATCATTATTAATTTGGACAATATTATCTTCAAGCCTGCCATAAATAGTAACTTGATGACCATTTTTTATTAAGTGAATCGCTAGAGCTGTTCCCCAGCTTCCTATACCAATTATTGAAATTTTCAATTTAAGCATCTCCTTTTTTATTACGAAGATAAATTCTTATTGGCGTTCCTTCAAAATCAAAGGCTTCCCTGAATTTATTTTCAATATGTCTTTTATATGAAAAATGCATCAGTTTTTCATCATTGATAAAAAGAGCAAAGGATGGTGGTGCTACTCTTATTTGTGTTCCATAATATATTTTTAAATTCCGTCCCTTTTCTCTAGAAGGAGGGTTGTACGTCACAATTTCTCTTAACAACTGATTAAGTACAGATGTCTCTATTTTTCTTTTACAATTTATATTTATTCTCTTTGCTAATGACAGTAAATCATAAATTCTTTTACCAGTTAAGGCAGAAATGAAAATTATAGGTGCATAGCTTAAAAAGGTTAATTCATCTCTAATATCCTCTTCGTACTTTTTCATTGTTTTGCCATCTTTTTCAATTAAATCCCATTTATTGACGACAATGATAATACCTTTCCCATTTTCAAAAGCATAACCGGCAATTTTTTTATCTTGCTCAGTGACACCATCAACAGCATCAATCATCAGAAAAGTTACATTTGATCTTTCTATTGCTCTTAATGATCTGATTATGGTAAATTTCTCAATAGCTTCACCTATTTTTGATTTTTTTCTTATTCCAGCAGTATCTATCAAAATATATTCTTCATCATCATATATTACTTTTTGGTCTACTGAATCTCTTGTAGTTCCTGCTACTGGACTAACTATTACTCTATCAGCATTTGATAACTTATTTACCAATGAGGATTTACCAACATTTGGTCTGCCGATTATAGCAATTTTTAATTTATCATCATCTAGATTATCTTCTCCTTCAATAGGAAAATTGTTAGTAATTTCATCTAATAAATCTCCCATATTTCCACCATGTGTTGCGGAAATCGGGATAGGTTCACCAAGTCCAAGACTATAAAAATCATAATAATTGCTTTTTTGGAAATTATCAGTCTTGTTCACTGCTAATACAATAGGTTTGTCAGTTTTTTTAAGGATGTTAGAGATTTTTTGATCATCTAAGGTTACCCCAATCTGACTATCTACTACCATCAAAATAACATCTGCTTCCTCGATAGCTATTTGAGCTTGTTTGGTTATCGATTTATTGATATCTTCTTTTTCCCACTGTATTCCGCCTGTATCAATTATGATAAAGTTGTGCTTTTGCCAGTTAGCTTCATCATATAATCTATCTCTTGTTACTCCTGGGGAATCATCCACTATGGACTTTCTCTCACCGACTATTCTATTGAATATTGTAGATTTGCCTACATTAGGTCTGCCTACAATTGCTAATATTGGTTTCAAACTACTTCCCCCTTTCTATTTACATACTGGATAATTATATCATAAAAGCCCTCTATTTCCTAGGTGTATCAACTTATTACACTGAAGATCATACTTATCTCTTTTATGGGATTTTCATTAAATGAAAAAGCAGATTTAAAATCTCTAATAACCTGATCTAGATCTAAGTCTTCCTTAGAATGATAAATTATTCCGATAGTGTCCCCTTTATTGACTTGATTATTCATTTTTAGCGGGATATATATACCAGCTGAATAGTCTATACTATCTTTCTTTGTAGTTCTTCCTGCCCCTATATTTAAAGATAGCAGACCAATTTTCTCTGCATCAATAAAGGTAATATAACCTTCATATTCAGATTTTATTTCAATTTTATATTTAGCTTGTGGCAATTTACTATAGTCATATAAAAAACTACTGTCACCACCTTGATATTCAATTAATTCTTTAAATTTATTTAAGGCTTCTCCATTATAAATTTTTTCTTTGACCATTTTTTTAGCTTCAAGCATATTATTGGCTTTACCACCTATTATTAATAATTGTCCAGATAACTCAAATACCAATTCTTCTATATCTTTAGGTAATTTGCCTTTTAAACAATCAACAACCTCTACTATCTCCAAAGAATTTCCAACATAATGTCCTAATGGATTATTCATATTAGTTACTACTGCCACACTTTTACCACCAAAGTCCTTTACAAGATCAACCAAAGTCCTTGCAAGGTTAATACCACTTTTTATATCCTTCATAAAAGCACCAATGCCAACCTTCACATCAAAGACAATATTTTTACTTCCTGAGGCGATTTTCTTGGATACTATTGAAGAAGCTATTAGAGGTATGCTCTCTACTGTTGCAGTCACATCTCTTATAGCATAGAGTTGTTTGTCACTTTTAGCTATATTATCGCTTTGTCCGATTATTCCAAGACCTATTTCATCAATTTGTTTAAGGAAATCAGCACTGCTAATATCGACTTTAAAGCCATCGATACTCTCTAGCTTATCAATAGTCCCCCCTGAAAAACTAAGACCTCTACCAGACATTTTTGGTATTTTTAAGCCACATGCTGCAACTATAGGAGCCACTACTAGTGTCAGTTTATCACCAACTCCTCCTGTACTGTGTTTATCAACATAATCAACCATACTTATTCCATGATTGATAATGTCCCCAGTATCTATCATTTGCTTGGTAAACTGATAGAGTTCATCATCATTAAAACCCATAAAATAAACTGCCATAGCAAATGCTGATACTTGATAATCCGGAATCTCACCATTTGTGAACCCAGTTACAAAGTATTTTATTTCCTTGGCAGTCAATATGTCTCCATCTCTTTTTTTTCTTATAATTTCTACAGGATTCATTATATCTCCTTTATTATACCTTCAAGCAACCTTATGAAGTCCTTTGATACCTTAGTAGTTGTTTCAACAACTTCAGTATGGCTTAGCGGTTTATCACTTATACCAGCAGCAAGATTAGTTATACAAGAAATACCCAATGTTTTCATTTTAGAATGCTTAGCTACTATTGCTTCCGGTACAGTTGACATGCCTACAGCATTTACACCTAGACCTTTTAATACTCTTATATCAAAAGGTGTTTCATAAGAAGGTCCAGTCAAGTAACAATAGGTGCCTTTAGTTAATACTATACCTGCCTGAGATCCTACTTCGATTGCTTTATTAATAAATTCTCGATTATAGACTGCTGTCATATCAGGAAACCTATCTCCAAAATCTTCTAAGTTTTCACCAATGAGAGGATTAGGACAAAATAAATCCAGATGATCTTCAATAAGCATTAATTGTCCAGCTTCACCGGTCAAACCTCCAGCTGCATTTGTTAAAATTAGTTTTTCAACTCCCAAAGACCTCAATACTCTTATTGGAAAAGTTACTTCTTTCATAGAATTACCTTCATAATAGTGAACTCTTCCCTGCATGACTACTATCTTCTTCCCAGAAACCTCACCTAAAATCATCTTATTATTATGCCCAATAACTTTACCAACCTTGAAATTAGGAATTTCATCAAAGTTTATTTCCACTTTATTTTCAATAACATCTGCAAATGCACCGAGTCCCGAACCTAATACGAGTGCCAGGTCAATTCCTATAAAGTCATATTTCGAAAGCAACCAGTCTTTAGTTTCTAAAATTTTATTATAGTATTCCATTATACCTCCTATGCCCTAGGGTGTGTCTTGTCATATACTTTCTTGATTTGTTTAATACTTAAATGAGTATATATCTCCGTTGTTGATATGTCTGAATGTCCTAACATCTCCTGGACGCTTCTTAAATCCGCTCCATTTTCTAATAAATGGGTTGCGAATGAATGTCTTAGAGTATGTGGTGATAAATGTTTTTTAATTCCAGCCCTTCTGCCATAGTTTAAAAGGATTTTAAAAAAACCCTGCCTGGACATAGATTTTCCTCTTGAGTTCAAGAACAACTCCTTTGATTTCAAATTGTTTTGTATCTTAGGTCGGATATTTGCCAAATATAGATTTAAATAATCTAAGGCAATTTCTCCAATAGGTATTATTCTTTCTTTGTTACCTTTACCATAGCATCTGATAAATCCCAATTCAAGATTTATATCCTCTGTTTTTAAGGAAAGAAGTTCACTTACCCTAAGTCCGGCACCATAGGTTATTTCTAGCATAGTACGATCTCTATAACCGAGGGTTGTTGTAATATCAACACTTTGTAGAAGTCTTTCAATTTCATCTATACTTAAATAGTCAGGTAGTTTTTTATCCTTTTTTGGTGTATCAATAATATCTGTAGGATCTTTTTTTATTATAGACTCTCGGATTAAAAATCTAAAGTAGCTTTTTAAAGATGCAATATATCTTGCCTGAGTTCTTTTACTTAGGCCTGCAATATTTATTTGTTTGAAATATTTTAGCAAGTGTTCTTTACTTATGGACTCAATTTTATTAATATCCATTTTCAAGTCATCATTTATAAACACAAAGAATCTGCTAATATCTCTAAGGTATGCTTCTATAGAATTATTAGCCAAGCCTTTTTCTATCGATAAATAATGAATGTAATTTTCTGATAAATATATATTAATTTGTTTCATCTATACGCTCAATATCAATAGCCATTCCCTGGTTATTAAAGTCTAATTCTTCTTGGGTGATTTCATTACTCCCAATTTCAGCTAGTTCAGGTAATTCATCAAGACTATTTAGACCTAATTGCATTAAGAATCTATCAGTTGTACCATATAAATTTGGATGACCAGGAACATCTTTTCTGCCTATTTCTACAATTAACTCCTTATCTAATAATTTATATATCATTGAATCAATACTAACACCCCTTATATCTTCTATCTCACTTCTTGTTACAGGTTGTTTGTAGGCTATGATAGCCAGTGTTTCTAAAGCAGCTCTAGATAACTGTCCACCTTGTGGTTTAATAACTTTTTCAACTAAATCATGAAATGAGCCTTTGGTCATAAGTTTATAACCTCCTGCAACATTTACTAATTCAACACCTCTGCCAGGTAATTCTAGGGAAGATTGATACTCATTAATTATTTCTTTTAATTCATCACTATCAACACCTAAAACTTCAATAAGTTTATCAAAGGATAATGGTTCATGAGATACAAATAATACTGCTTCCAACATGGCTAATATATCTTCTTTAAATAGCATCGATTTTACCTTCTTTATATGTTATTTTAATTGGTGTAAAACTATCCATTTGGTTTAACTCCACTTTGTTTTGTTTGTACAAATCCAAAATTGCCATAAAACTAATTACAACATCACCTGGTTTATTTCTATCAACTATTTTTTCAAAATAGGTTTGCTTTAAACTTCCAAGTTTGATTAGAAGTTCACTTATCTTTTGTGAAATGCTGATCTGTTTGTTTTTCACCTCATAAGGAGGCATTTGTTGTTCTTTTTTTCTTTCTAGAGCAAATTGAATATATTTTGTTAAGTCAGATACTTCTGTATTTTCTAATGAATTAGATTCCTTGGATATTTTATTGTATAACTTTTCATCTTGGGGTCTATAGTATGATTTTCCTTGGGTAGATAAAAGATATAAGAAAGTCTCTGAAGCTTCCTTATATCTTTCATATTCAAGCAATCTATTTACCAATTCCATCCTAGGGTCATCAGCTTCGATTTGTTCTTCTTCATTATCTTTTGGTAAAAGCATTTTTACTTTAATAGATACTAAAGTAGAAGCCAAAACTAAAAATTCGCTTGCAATTTCAATATTATATTCACTCATTTTATTTAGATATTCCAAATACTGTTTTGTAATAGTAAAAATTGGAATATCATAAATATTAACTTTGTGTTCTTTGATAAGATGAAGAAGTAAATCAAGTGGGCCTTCAAAGGATTCTAATATTACCTTTTCCATCAGATTAAATTCATAGCCTCCTTGATTTTCTCTATATTAATTTGAGCTTTAATTTTCGCCTTTTCTCTTCCAAATTCAATTACTTCATCAATAAATTTTTTATTATCTTCTATTTCGTGACGTTTTTCTCTAATAGGTCCAAGTAACTTGTCAAGTGAACTAATAAGTTTCTTCTTACAGTCCATACAACCAATAGTCCCAGCTCTACATGAAAGTTCTATTTCTGCTACATCATCTTGATTGTAAATTTTTTGATAACTGTAAACTGTACAAACATCAGGATTACCTGGATCATCTTTTCTTATCCTTTTAGGATCAGTAATCATAGATCTAACTTTACTAGTAATTTCATCTGTTTCTGAAATTATATTTATATAATTATTATAACTCTTAGACATTTTTCTACCATCAGTACCTAAAAGTAATGGAACCTTAGCTAATAAGCCTTTTGGTTCAGGAAATAACTCAGTTTTATAAATATGATTGAACCTTCTTGCTACTTCTCTGGTTATTTCAAGATGAGGCAATTGATCCTCTCCTACTGGAACAAAATCTGCTAAATAGAGAAGGATGTCAGCTCCTTGTAGTAAAGGATACCCCAAAAATCCATGAGTAGTTATATCCTTTCCTTGTTGTTCTCTAAATTGATCAATTTGTCCTTTATAAGTTGGGCATCTTTCTAACCATGATAATGGTGTTATCATAGAAAATAAAAGATATAGTTCTGCGTGTTCCTTGATTTGAGACTGTATGAATAAGGTGGATTTTTCTGGATCTAGTCCTATAGCTAGCCAATCAATCATCATATTTCTTATATTTTCTTGTAACATTGATGTATCGTCAAATTGTGTTGTTAAGGCATGATAATCTGCTACAAAGAAATTAGTGTCGAATTCTTCTTGCAGTTTAATCCAATTATCTATTACGCTTAAGTGTCCAATATGAAGTTTTCCGGTTGGACGCATACCACTTAGTACTATTTTTTTCATAAAATGCTCCTTAAAAGATTAAAATATAAATAAATTTAAAAAATTTAACAAGAAATTATATACTGGGAACCAAATTGTTCTTAATAGTCCTGAAATTAAAAATACCATCAAGATTATGAATCCATATCTTCTTTCATAATACTCTGCTTGAAAATATAGCTTGTCCGAGAGAATTCTAGAAAAAACTTTATAACCATCAAGTGGTGGTATCGGAAGAATATTAAATGATGCCAATATTATATTTATTAATACAAAAACTTGAATAAATTCTGTGACTATTACCGGAAAATTAAAATTCAATAATAATGCTCCAATTATAGCTTGAACAATATTTGATACTGGCCCTGCCAATGCAGTAAAAAATATTCCATCTCTGTAATTCTTAAAATTATAGGGATTCATCATAACAGGTTTCGCCCAACCAAAACCAACAATCAAAATTGCTAAAAATCCATAAGGATCAATATGATGTAATGGATTCAAACTGATTCTACCATCTAACTTTGCTGTAGAATCACCAAGTATAAATGATGTGTATGCATGAGCAAGTTCGTGTATAGTTAAGCTAATTAGCAATGATATTATAAAAAATATAAAATACACAGGGGTAATCTGTCCATTAAGTAATTGAAATATCATTATTTTAACCTTTCTAGCATGATATGACTTGATAATAAATCTTCATAAGATTGTCTTTTAATTACTAAGTCACTATTACCATTTTTAACAAATACAACTGCAGGTTTACCAATCATATTATAGTTGCTAGCCATGGAATAACCATATGCACCTGTTGAAGTCATTGCCAAAATGTCACCAGAATAGATTTTAGGTAATACTATATCTCTTGCTAAAATATCACCAGATTCGCAAAGCTTACCTGAAATTGTGATTTTTTCACTTTTCTTTGATTCATTCATTCTACTAGCTATACCAACTTCATATTTTGCTCCATACAAAGCTGGTCTGATATTATCAGACATTCCACCATCAACGGCGACATATTTCCTTATACCAGGAATATCCTTAATAGACCCTACTTTATATAGGTTAGTACCACAAGGTCCAATAATTGATCTGCCGGGCTCTATATATATCTTCGGCATATTCAAAGTTAATTCCGAGGCTTTTTCTTTTAATTCACTAAATATTGCATCACTATAGTTTTCTATAGAAGTCGGATCATCACCTTCAGTATAATATATACCTCTACCACCACCAATATCCAAATCCTCTACTTCTACTCCTACTGTGTCTTTAATGTCTTTAATAAAATTCATCATAACATCCACTGCATGGGTAAATGATTCTGTTCCAAAAATCTGTGAACCAATATGACAATGTAAGCCTTTAAAATTTAGATAATCTGAGTTCACTACTTTTTTAACGCCTTCCATGGCATCACCTGTTTGTAAAGTAAATCCAAATTTTGAATCAATATGACCTGTTTTTATAAAATCATGGGTATGTGCATCAATGCCTGGTGTTATACGTAATAAAACATCAGGTTTTGCATTTAAATCCTTTGCAATTTTATTTACAAATTCAATTTCATAATGATTATCTAATACTATTCTTGCTACCCCATATTCAATTGCTTGCATTATTTCTTCAGAGGTTTTATTGTTTCCATGAAAAAATACTTTATCCATTGGAAAACCAGACTTTTTAGCCATATATAATTCTCCACCAGAAACAGTATCCAGTCCCATACCATTTTTTTTGATAATTCCTAAAATACTAGGTGTCAAAAACGCTTTACTAGCATAAAGAACTAAAGATTTTTCCTTCGCTGTAAAAGCAGTGAAATAATCTTCGCAAATCGAGTTTAAATATTCTTCATCTATAACAACCAAAGGGGTTCCAAATTCTTTTGCTAAAGCGACCGTATCACAACCGCCTATTTCTAAATGATCCTTATCATTAATTTTCATTGTACCTTGTAATTTCATATAACTCTCCTTATCTCTTTAAGCATAATAACAATCCATCACCTATGCTAAGAAAGCTCTTTTCAATTCGATTGTCATTCTTCACTTTAATATTAAATTCATTCATTATTTCTTTTTGTATGTTTCTTTTACCTGATACAGAAAATAATATATCTTCAAAAATCAACATGCCACCAATTTTTAATTTTTTCAAACTTATTTCATATAGCTCGTTATAACTCTTTGTCGCTCCATCAATAAATATGAAATCATAATCATCATTTAAATCAGGTATGATTGATTCACCATTTCCATGATAGAAAGTTACATATTTGTTCAAGTTCATAATTTTTATATTATTTTTCGCTTCACAAATGAGACGATCTGCCTTTTCAATAGTTTCTACGTGCCCATTAGTCTTTTT
>JBGSJN010000019.1:0-8526 GCA_041741995.1 Bacillota bacterium | reverse complement strand
CAGACTTTTTGCCAGAAATATACTCCTGGCAAGCTCGTATTTTTTGTTCTACTGAGAATCTTGATTTTGACATGAAAAATCCCACCTTCGTAATTAGATGATTTAATTATTTCATCTGTCTACTTTAGTGGGATTGTATCATAATCATGCCTGTTTTTACTATCTTATGTCTACTTCATCAACTTCCAGATATTATCAGCAAACTCCACAGGATCATCAATTGATAAACCCTCAATCAAACGAGCCTGATCATAAAGAAGCTTGGTGTAAAGAGAGAAGGTATCTGAGTCATCCTTCATTGCAGACTTCAAAGCCTCAAAAACCCTATGCTCGATATTTATTTCAAGTACCTTATCAGCCTTAACCTGCTGACCATTAGGCATCTGGCTTAGGATCTTCTCCATCTCGATGGAAATATCACCATCATTAGCAAAACACACAGGATGTCTCTTTAACCTCTTGGAAGGACGAACATCAAAAACCTTATCCTCAAGGATAGATTTCATCTTAACGAAAAGATCCTTGTTCTTTTCAATCTCCTCTTCCAGTTCCTCCTTCTTGTCCAGGTCCTCAATACCAAGATCATTACTAGAAACAGAACGGAACTCCTTCTCCTTGTAAGAGGTAAGTATTTTTAAAGCAAACTCATCAATATCATCCATCAAATAAAGAATCTCATAACCCCTATCCAGCAACTGCTCAGTCTGTGGCAGTTTTTCAATCTTTTCAAGAGAATCACCGGTAGCATAATAGATATATGGCTGATCATCCGGCATTCTTCCAACATATTCATCAAGACTAACCAGTTTCTTTTCCTTGGAAGAATGGAAAAGAAGAAGATCAGCAAGAAGTTCCTTATTCATACCATATTCAGCATAAACACCATATTTCAACTGACGGCCAAAGGCATTATAGAATTTCTCATAATTCTCACGATCGTTTTTAAGTAGTGATAGTAATTCCTTCTTAATCTGTTTTTCTATATTCTTGGATATTAGTTTTAACTGACGATCATGTTGCAACATCTCCCTTGAAATATTTAGAGAAAGATCCTCAGAATCCACCAGACCCTTAACAAAACTAAAATAATCAGGTAACAGCTCCGGTGCACGATGCATAATCAGAACACCATTGGAATAAAGCTCCAGACCTTTTTCGAAATCCTTAGTGTAATAGTCATAAGGAGCCTTTTCAGGAATAAAGAGAATAGCGTTATAGCGAATTGCACCCTCAACACTAATATGTGAGTGACGAAGTGGCTTATCAAAACCATAATGCTTTTCAGAATAGAAATTCTCATAATCCTCATCCTTAAGCTCATTCTTATTCTTTCTCCAAATAGGCACCATACTGTTAACAATTTGTTCCTCTATTGACTCCTCGAACTCATCCTTAGAACCTTCTTTTAACTTGCTGACAGGTAGATCCATAAGAATAGGATAACGAATAAAGTCAGAATACTTCTTGATTAGGGACTTTAAATGATAGGTGTTGAGATAGTTATCATAATTTTCATCAGGTGTATTATCCTTAATTTTTATAATGATATCAGTACCGGTAGTTTCCTTTGAACAAGCTTCAAGACTATAGCCATCAGCTCCCTTGGAATGCCAGCAATAAGCTTCCTCGCTATCATGGGATCTTGAGATAACAGTAACCTCATCAGCTACCATAAAGGAAGAATAAAAACCAACACCGAACTGACCAATGATATCATAGCCTTCCTTGGACTCTACCTCTTCCTTAAATGATAGTGATCCACTCTTGGCGATAGTACCAAGGTTCTTATCAAGTTCCTCCTTGGTCATTCCGATACCAGTATCACTTATGGTGAGTGTACGATTATCCTTGTCTACTTTTATCTTGATCTTGTAATCATCCTTGTTGAATTTAAGCTTATCTGTAGTCAGTGCCTTGTAGTACATCTTATCCATTGCATCACTGGCGTTGGAAATAAGTTCCCTTATAAAGATTTCCTTGTGAGTGTAGATTGAATGAATCATCAGATCTAATAAGCGTTTAGACTCAGATTTAAATTGTTTTTTTGCCAAAATTACCTCTCCTTTCAACATTAACTTTTGTTGCTATATGTGTAAGTATTTACTTACTGTTAGCACTCTGGTATAATGAGTGCTAACAGATACTTTATACCATAAAAACCCACTATAAGTCAAATGATTTAATAAAAAAGGTGTATTATTAGAGTATAAGGTGGATGGATAGGAGGTAATAAAATGGATCCAAACAAACTAACACAAAAATCAATGGAAGCCCTACAACAGGCAGAAACCAAGGCACTACGCTATGGGCAAATAGAGATTGAAATAGAACATCTTTTAATAGCACTTTTAGAACAAAGTGATGGCTTATTGCCACGTATTCTTAAAACCATGGATGTCAACACTGATTCCTTTAGCAATTCAATTGAAGGGATTTTAGAAAAGAAACCAAGAGTTAGCGGACCTGGACGAGAATCTGGGAAAATATATATCAGTAGAAAAGTTGACACTGTTCTACTGAAGGCGGAGAACGAGTCTAAGAATATGAAGGATGAATATATTTCAGTAGAACATATTTTCCTAGGCATGCTTGATGAGGTAAAAAACAGTCCTTTAGAGAAAGTATTTAAACTTTTCAATATAACTAAGGACAGTTTCCTTAAAGCCTTGTCAGGTATAAGAGGAAACCAGAGAGTTACCAGCAATACTCCAGAATCCACTTATGAAGCATTGGAAAAATATGGTCAGGAACTGGTGCAACTGGCTAGAAACAACAAACTGGATCCGGTAATCGGCAGGGACATGGAAATCCGTCATGCCATCAGGATTTTATCAAGAAAAACCAAGAATAATCCTGTGCTTATTGGAGAACCTGGTGTCGGCAAGACTGCAATAGTGGAAGGTCTGGCCCATCGTATAGTTAGAGGTGATGTACCAGAGGGACTTAAGGACAAGAAGATATTCTCACTTGATATGGGAGCTTTGATAGCAGGGGCCAAATATAGAGGTGAGTTTGAAGAAAGACTCAAGGCGGTTCTACAGGAAATTAAAAAAAGCGAAGGAGAAATACTTCTTTTTATTGATGAAATTCATACCATTGTAGGAGCCGGGAAGACTGAAGGTTCCATGGATGCAGGTAATATGCTAAAGCCAATGCTGGCTCGTGGTGAGCTTCATTGTATCGGTGCAACAACCCTAGATGAATATCGTAAATATATAGAAAAAGATTCTGCACTGGAGCGTCGTTTCCAGCCTGTTATGGTGGATGAACCTACTGTAGAGGATACTGTATCCATACTTAGGGGTTTGAAAGAGCGTTTTGAAGTATTCCATGGTGTAAGAATACATGACAATGCACTGGTCTCTGCTGCTGTCCTGTCACATAGGTATATTAGTGACCGCTTCTTGCCAGACAAAGCAATTGACCTGGTAGATGAAGCCTGTGCTCTTATCAGGACTGAAATTGATTCCCTGCCCGCAGAACTTGATGAGGTTTCAAGAAGAGTCATGCAACTGGAGATTGAAGAAGCTGCATTAAAGAAAGAAAAGGATAAGGCTAGTCATGACAGGTTAGGTCATCTTCAAAAGGAACTGGCTGATTTGAAGGAAAAGATGATGACTATGAAGTCCCAATGGGATAATGAGAAAAAGGCCATAAATCTTGTAGGTAAATTAAGGGAAGATATAGAACAGCTTCATCAGGAGATTGAAAGAGCCGAAAGGGAGTATGATCTTAACAAGGCAGCTGAATTAAAATATGGTAAACTTCCTGAATTAGAGAAAAAATTAAAGGATGAGGAAGAGAAGTTTACAAATAATAAAGGGGCTGCTCCTCTTATTAGAGAAGAAGTTGTTGAAGAAGAAATTGCTAAAATAATTTCCCAGTGGACAGGTATCCCTTTAACCAAGTTAATTGAAGGTGAAAGAGAAAAACTTATGCGCCTAGGTGAAATTCTTCATGAAAGAGTTGTTGGTCAAGATGAGGCGGTTCAGAGTGTTACTGACTCAATTATCAGAGCCAGGGCAGGAATCAAAGATCCGAAGAGACCTATTGGTTCATTTATATTCCTGGGGCCAACAGGTGTTGGTAAAACTGAACTTGCTAAAACTATCGCTATAAATCTTTTTGATTCTGTGGAAAATATTGTGCGTATTGATATGAGTGAGTATATGGAAAAGCATGCAGTTTCTAGGATGATAGGAGCACCTCCGGGATATGTTGGATATGAAGAGGGTGGACAACTGACTGAGGCAGTTCGTCGTAAGCCATATTCGGTTATTCTTTTTGATGAGATTGAAAAAGCTCACCCTGATGTGTTTAATATTTTATTACAGGTTTTAGATGATGGTAGGATAACCGATTCACAAGGTAGGATGGTTGATTTCAAAAATACCATTATAATTATGACTTCTAATGTTGGTTCTTCATATTTATTGGAAGGAATTGACGAAAAGGGTGGTATTACTGATGGTGCGAGAAAAGAGGTTATGGACGAGTTGAAGAGATTGTTCAGACCTGAGTTCTTGAATCGTGTTGATGACATAATATTCTTTAAACCATTAACTAAAGGTGAAATCGGTCATATAATTCATCTGTTGTTGAAGGAACTACAAGGACGACTTGAAGATCGTAGGATGACAATTGAATTAACTGATAAGGCAATTGATTATGTAGTCGAGGGTGGTTTTGATCCTGTTTATGGAGCAAGGCCATTACGTAGGTTCTTACAGACACAAGTTGAAAACCTGTTAGCTAGGAAGCTTATTAGTGGAGATATACTTGATGGAGCTGATATTACAGTAGACTATGTAGGGGATGAATTGACAATTAGTTGGATAAATCCTAGTTAACAAAAAATAAATAGATAAATAAACAAGCCCTTGTGAAAGGGCTTGTTTATTTTTATGAAAACTTATTTTGTAGTATAATAAAAAGAAAATAGGGAGGTGGTTATTAATGAAAACTAATTTATGGAAGGTGTTATCTCTTGTGTTTTTAGGGTTTTTTTTACTAATTGCTATTTTGATAATTATCTCAATAATTGATCACTATCGATTTATTAATGATAATAGAGTTATGGATATGATTAAAGAGGAAATGAAAGATCCTGCTACTAAAGAAAATGATCCAATATTAATAAAACTTGGAACCTATATAGGTATGACCGAGGAAGAAGTAGTCAGGAACTTAGGTAATCCTGAAGAACTTGGTAATTGGAAAGGTGCAGACTATTCCAGTTACAGTAATAAAGCTAGTATTCTTCTATATTGGAATAATGATGATGAAGCTAAAGTTACTGGTATTTCATATTTTGGCAATGAAAAAGTTGATGGTATTTCATGTGGTATGGAAGCTAAAGAGGTTATTGATATTCTTGGAGAACCAATTAATAAAGGTATAGATGAAGGCTATACTCCTCCTGAAGCTTACATGACTTATATAAGAGATAATATAGAATTACCGAATATGGAATCAGTTGTTAACCTTGAAGTAGTTTATTATTTTGCTGGAGAAAATGGACCGATCACATATATTGATATTTTGACGTCTAAGTGAGGAGGTGTTAGCTATGATCAGAAAAATTTTTAATCAGCTAATTTTAATTTTTTCTTTAATAGGATTGTTTCTTTTTCTACAATCACCAAATAATGTTAAGGCTGCAGATTACTTCGATAAGAATGAAGTAGTGTGTCAAGAAATTGTCGATTTAGGATTCACAACAAGAGTTTATGTTCAAGGCAATACAGCAAGAATTGAATACAAATCTGAGTTCAGTGATGCAGATGGTGATGGGAGAGAATCAGTATTAGTTAATGGAAATATAATTTTCGGAAGAACTATAAGAGTATATTTAACATATGTTCCTGAAGGCCCACAAAAAGAAAGTATAAAAGAAAGTTGGGATAATCTTATTGTAAGTGAGTTATACAAACAAAAAAGTGGTGAAATACTTGAAGAAAATATTTCTACCGATGTATTAAAGTCAATAATTCTAAGGAAAGATTCAGGTAGTTTTAGTGAATATCGTTTTCGTCGAGATAGAGTATTTGGAGAATTTAATGGTGTAATAAGTATATCTGCCCCATCACTTGATTCTAGAGTTACATCAATTTCTGTCCAAGAATTATTGGAAATTATTGAAAAGCATGGTCGTTCTTTATTGCTTGGTAATGATAAGTCAGAGGATGAAAGTGATAATATAGCTGAAGCTTTAGAGGAAATGAATATAGCTGTAGAATTTCTTCGTAGGAGGATAGCTGCAGGTGATAGTGATGAAGAAATTGCAAGATTGGTTAATAGTATTGTAGCAGAAAGGGTGCAGCCGATTAATAATATATGGGTATCACCATGGAAGACCATTTACAATTTTATTTTTGGAGGTTATGAAAACAGCTTTGTGAAATGGAGAGATAAAGCTTGTTTTAATTATGACCTTAATGCAATATGGACTTGGCATAATCGTATAGGTCAGTGTGAAGAATTTGCACAGTTAAGTTATTATTTATTAAGTAAAGCTGGCATCCCTTGTAATATGTATGCAACTGATCAGCATGCTTTTGTAATAATAAATGAAGAAAGATCAAGGATTGAAGAATCTAGAGATTTTGGGGAAAATACTTTAGTGGTTGACCCTTGGCAGAAAAAGGTGCTAAACGGTAAGGCGGCATATGAAAATGAGTATCTTTTGAATAATGGTAAGTCTTATTTTATTAAAACTACTCAATTATACAAAGAACCTATTGGTTATGAAGAAATTACTTCTAGAAATATTGTGTGGGATATCGAGAAAAAAATATGGGTTCCTAAAAATGGATATATTTTTAAATATGATAAAGCACAAGCATGGGTGGGTTATGCAATAAAAGTTGAAGAAAAAAACTAGTATAATAGTGGAAGATGTAAAAAAATAACAGAGTTAATTGAACTGAACCCCAAATCTCTGTTATTTTTATTTTTACTTGTTATATATTTCTTGTGGGTTAATAAGTTTTTCACTAGTATTATTTAAATCCAAATTTTGTGTAATCGGAAATAATCTCGATGTCAGTTTTACATACCAGGCAGCAGCTTGCACTTGAATGATATATGCCAAAGATATAATTAGTGCTATTTCTGATCCTTGTTTACCAAAGATTCCAATTGCTAGAGCCAAAGCTATAGAAAGGTTTCTCATTACTGTTCCATATACCAAAGCTATTCCATCTTCTCTTTTAAAGAGATACTTACCTACTATTGTACTTATAAGAAAGTTGATGGCATAAAGTGTTATTAGTGGTAACAAATAGTATAGTAAAACTTGCGGATTAGCTAGTATGGCTTTTGACTTCAGAGCCATTGATACAAATACAATCGCAAGAACACCCAATGTTGAAAAGAGAGGGAAACGTACTTTGTATTTTTTTTCATACTTTTCTTTGCCAGCCTTTTTAATCAATATTTTCTGGGTCAACCAGCCCAGTAGCAATGGGAGAAATACTATAAACAGTATCTGGAAGAAGACTTCCAGCAAGTTAATTTCAACAGTGGTACCCATTAATCCCTTAAGATAAATCGGAGTTGCCAGTGAGCCTACAATTAGACCTACTATAGTCATTTTTACAGCAGCTGGAACATTGCCCTTGGCAAAACCAGTCCAGGAGATAGTCATTCCTGATGTTGGTAACAATGAAGTTAGTAACAAAGCCAATATTAATAGTGGCTGGTTAGGGAAGAACAGTCTGCCTATAAAATACCCGATAAAGGGGGTAACTGTAAAGTTTATCAGAAGGGCTGTTAATTGAAGTTTACCTCCTCCTCTACTAAATAGTTGTTTCATATTTAATGTGACCATCATCGGATATACCATAAGAAAAGTCAGTGGTATAATCCAAGATTTTAGAAATGTTGGTTCAAAAAGCCGACCAAATATTAGTCCTAATGTCATAAAGACAGGTATGCTCCAAATTAGATTCTTTTGGAGTAGTTTTAAAAAATTCCACATATTATCCTCCTTTTAATTACCATTAAATTATAGATGTAAAGAGTTAATAGTTCTGTGATTAAATTACCGTATGAAAAAAAACATTTTATAGGGCAAGTACTCTGTGTTTATGATTTTTATGTTAAGTGATATAATTTTTTAATATATCTTAGGAATAATCAAAAGCGATTAAGAATATTTCTTAATCGCTTTTTTGTTTAAATATTTTTACATTTTAAAAATTAGATATATAAAATGTTATGAGAGCTAGGTTAAGTATTATGTATACTCCAATAATAGTTTTTGTAGCCGAATTCCAGATCTTCCATCTTTTTATTGCTAGATGGATTGCGTAGGAGGTATGTATAGTAAAAGCAATTTGTGCTGGGATGAAAAGATACTTTAGATGAACAAGTGAAGAAATCTGGGGTATTAGAATTCTCCTAACTGTATCAATTCCTGACAACATGTATATTATGAACGAAGCTAATAATATCCAGGCAGCGATTTGGTCAATTTTAGATATCAGCTTCATTATCATATCCTCTTTCTTCCCAGTATCCTTT
>JBGSJN010000018.1:0-6263 GCA_041741995.1 Bacillota bacterium | reverse complement strand
ATCACCTCTTTATATTATTTAAAAAAAGAAAACATAATAAAAAGCCTAGAAAGCACTGTATATGCTAACAATTAAACATATTATATCAGAATAATTATGATATTACTATATGTAAAATGAATAAAAATATCATTTAATCTGAATTAAATCTGTAGAGAAAATCATCAAATATGTTGTTAATATGGATAATATTGACAACATATGTTTTATTTGCTAATATGTACTCATTATGATATGAGATAAAAAAAGAACTGAAATAACCTATATATATAGAAGGAAAAATATCTCAAAAAAGTCTTTACATTAAACAAGGGGGACGGGAATGAAAAAAATAGTTTTAATGATGATGGTGCTATTATTAGGTTTTATAATAGTAGGCTGCTCAGGATCAACTGATAACCAAAGTAAAAGAGACCTAAAAGTCGCATTAGTATTAACAGGTGCAATTAATGATAAAGGCTGGAATCAAAAAGGGTACGAAGGGCTTGTTGCAATAGCAGCAGAATACAAAGCTCAAACCGCCTATAACGAAAATACACAACCAGGTCAGTACAATCAAATAATAAGAACCTATGCAAAAGATGGCTATGATGTCATAATCGCCCATGGCACCCAATTTACAGATGCAGTAATAGAAGTAGCAGCTGAATATCCAGAAACGAAATTCTTGATATCAAGTTCAGATAGAAGTGCACAAATAGGAAATAAAAAGAATATTGCCGGAGTACTAGCTGATGGTGTTGAACAAGGATTCCTACAAGGTGTGACAGCGGGATATATAGCATTAGAACAAGGTAGTAAAAAGGTAGGAGCGATAGGAGGAACAGAAATACCTGCAATAAAGACAACAGTTGACGGATTTGTAGCAGGGGTAAAGTACGTTGACAGCTCTATACAAGTTTTACAAGCATACACGGGTAGCTTTGACGATGTAAATAAATTAAAAGAACAAGCCATAACTTTTATCCAACAAGGTGCCACAGTTGTAATGTCAACAGCAAATGCTGCGACAAAAGGTGGATTTGAAGCCACCAAGGACAAAGGGGGCATTTCAATAGGCGCAAACTCTGATTCACTGCTTGGAACCTATGGCAATAATCTTGCAGCTTCTGCTAATGTAGATATGTCTAAAGCACTACTATTAGTAGCAGGTGAAATAGTTAATGATAAATTTGAAGGCAAGAATTACATTTATGGGATAAAAGAAGGTGTTGTAGCAATCACTTATAGCACAACTGAACCATTGATACAAAAAGTTAAGGCTAAAGTTGATCAAGTTGTTGCTGAGATTATCAATAATAAACTAGATGTAAAGGATTATTACGGTAAATAAGTTATAGATTTTCCATTTCCATTAAAAAAAGCACATGGATTCATCCATGTGCTTTTTGATTATTTACTTATGCTGTAATCAAGTCCTTGTTATCAAACTGACTATTATATAGATTATAGTAGAAACCTTCTTGTGCTAATAATTCCTTATGTGTTCCTTGTTCTACAATAGAACCATTATTCATAACAAGAATTAAATCTGCATTCTTGATAGTCGAGAGTCTATGAGCTATAACAAAACTAGTACGCCCCTTCATAATATTAAGCATAGCCTTTTGTATCAGAACTTCTGTCCTGGTGTCTACACTACTAGTAGCCTCATCCAATATTAGAATTGGAGGATTTGCTAGAACTGCTCTAGCGATAGTCAATAACTGCTTTTGTCCAGCAGAAATATTATTAGCCTCTTCATTAATTACGGTATCATAACCTTGTGGTAAGGTTCTTACAAAGTGATCAACATTGGCAACTTTACTTGCAGATATAACATCCTCAAAACTAGAACCCTGTCTTCCATAAGCAATGTTATCTTTGATAGAACCATTAAATAACCAAGTATCTTGCAAGACCATACCGAATTGTTTTCTTAATTCACTTCTTTTTAAGCTGGTTATATTATTTCCATCTATATATATAGAACCAGAACCTAATTCATAAAATCTCATCAATAAATTAACAAGAGTAGTCTTACCGGCACCTGTTGGACCAACAATAGCAATCGTATCTCCGGCAGAAACATTAATGTTCATGTTCTCAATTAAAGGCTTGTCTGAACGATAACTGAAAAATACATTTTCGAATTTAACATCACCTCTAACATTATCTAAATCATGTGCATTCTCAATCTCTTTGATTTCTTCTTCTTCATCCAAAAGCATAAATACACGTTCAGCAGCAGCAGCAGTAGATTGAAGAGTATTAAAGATACCAGCTATGTCAGTAATAGGTTGATTAAAAGACCTTGAATACTGCATGAAAGCCTGAATACTACCAATAGATAACATACCAGTGCTTGTTAACAAACCACCTACAACAGCTACAGCTACATAACCAATATTACTAACAAAAAACAGTAGAGGCATTATAATTCCAGATATAAACTGTGATCTCCAGCTAGCTCTGTATAGTTTCTTGTTTATGACTTCGAATTTGCTTATTGAAGCTTGTTCTTGATTTAGCGATTTAATTACCTTATGACCGCTATACATTTCCTCAACATGGCTATTCAACTTACCTAACTGTTCTTGATTTACCTTGAATTCCTTCTGAGAGAACTTTGCAATAAATGCTGTAATCAAAGCTGATAAAGGTAAAGTCAGAAAAGTAATCAAAGTTAACCAAAAACTAATTGTCAGCATCATAACCACAATACCTACTACAGTAACAATACTCATAATTATTTGAGTTAAACTCTGTTGCAGGGTATTGCTGATAGTATCTATATCGTTAGTTACCTTTGATAATATTTCCCCGTGAGTGTTTTGGTCGAAATATCTCATAGGTAATCTATCCAACTTGGTACTTACATCCTTACGTAAACGGAAAATTGTCTTTTGTGTTATTCCAGCCATAATATACCCTTGTATATAGTAGAAGACACCACTTAATACATAAAGGCCGAGTACGAATAAAAGAACCTTGCCGATACTTTGGAAATCAATCGATGGCTTTTTTGAAACATCCATCTCTTCAATATATTTCAAATATGTTTCAGGTATCTTAGATTTAACACTTTCATCCATTTTATCAAGTAAGCTTTTACCGGTTGTTCCTTCAGGTAGGGTTACTCCAGGCGGAAGATTCTCTTGTATTTGATCATATACTTTTAGGCCAATTACACCTTCTGCTAAAGTATCAGTAGCTTGTCCAAGTATTTTTGGTCCAACTATGGAAAAGATTGTACTACCTATAGCCAAGGTTAAAATAAAAATCAAGGATATTTTATAGGGTTTTAAATATTTACCTAGTCTACCAATTGTTCCCTTAAAATCCTTAGGCTTTTCAGCTACTTTAGTAAAGCCGTGTCCGCCACCAGGACCACCCATTTGAGGTTTTTGATTTAGTTTATCTTTCTTTTCACTCATGCAACCTCACCTTCTTCCATTTGAGATAGAACAATCTCCTTATAAGTTTGATTATTGGCATATAGATCCTTGTGTTTGCCTATTCCAACAATTTCACCATTATCAAGTACAATAATCTGATCGGCATCTATTATTGAAGTAACTCTTTGAGCTACAATTATAATGATTTTATTATTCAATTCTTTTCTTATAGCTTGTCGCAACATAGCATCAGTCTTATAATCCAAAGCTGAAAAACTATCATCAAAGATAAATATCTCTGGATCTCGTGCAATTGCTCTAGCAATTGACAATCTTTGTTTTTGCCCACCTGAAATATCAGATCCTCCTTGGGCTATATGAGTATCGAAACCATCATCCAGATTGTTAATAAATTCTTCAGCTTGAGCAATTCTGGCAGCTCTTATAATATCCTCGTCACTTGCATCACTTCTACCATATCGGATATTTTCGCTGATTGTACCGTTAAAAATAACTGGTTTTTGTGGCACTAGGGCTATTTTTCCTCTTAAATCCCTGAGATCATAGGACCTTACATCAAGTCCATCAATAAAAATATGCCCTGTTTCTAAATCATAGAATCTAGGAATCAAATCAATCAAAGTTGTCTTACCTGATCCTGTACCACCAATAATGGCAACCGTCTCACCACTTTTAGCTTTAAAACTAATATTTTTCAATACTGGTTCCTGTGCACCAGAATATCTAAAAGTAGCATCAAGGAATTCCAAAGTAGCTTCCTTTACAACAGGTGCTGCTTTCATATTTTCTGGTTGTGTTACCGTATTTGTACTTTCCAGCACATCAACAATCCTGTTGGCGGATACCTGTGCTCTGGGAACAAAAGTAAACACCATTGCCATCATCAAGAAGCCCATCAGTATTTGCATTACATATTGCATAAAGGCCATTATAGATCCTATTTCCACACCTGAACTCTGTATTTGATGACCACCAACCCAGATAATCAATATTGCGCTAGCATTCATTATAAACATCATACTAGGAATTAGGAAAACCATTATCCTAGTAATCTTCAAGGTAGTTGCAGCTAAGTCTTCATTGGCAACTCCAAACCTATCCATTTCAATTTTACTTTTGTTAAAAGCCTTTATTACACGTAGTCCGGTTAGATATTCCCTTAAAACCAAGGTTAGATAGTCCAGTTTCTTTTGTAGAAGTTTGAACTTTGGGACTACAAGATATAGGGCTGTACCTATAATAGCAATTAAAAGTGCCAATACTAGAAATATTATATAGGAGAGCGTAGGCGCTTCATAGATAGCCATAATAATACCACCTACACCCATTAAAGGTGCCATAACCAACATTCTTGATATAACAATTAACTGCTGAAGCTGGGTAATATCATTAGTTGTTCTAGTGACTAGTGTAGTTGTGCCAAATTCACCAATTTGTTCCAATGAGGCATAGGTTAATTTAGTAAATACAGCTCTTCTTAAATCAACTCCAAAACTTGCTGATATTCTAGCAAGAAGGAAACTGGCTACAACAACTGATATGCCGCCTATGGCAGTTATCAATATCATAAAGGCCCCTGTTCTCCAAATTATTGGGATATTGTTGACCATTACCCCTTTGTTGATAATTTCTGACATTAATCTTGGTAGATTAAGGTTGCACATTACTTGAATGAAAATCAAGGCTACAGAAAGAATCAAAGTTAATGTGTGTTTTTTTAAAAATTCAAATAGTTTAATCATCTTTTTTATTTATCCTTTCTCCATAGGCAATCATTTCTTCTAATATATCAATAAAAGTTGAGATTTTTTCTTCTCCTAGGTTTTCTATAAAATCATAACTTAAATTTAAAAGATTTTGGTGATGTTCCTTTACTTGTTTTAAACCGATAGGAGTAAGCTTTACTCTTATTATCCTTCGATCCTCTTCGTCGATTGTTCTGGTTACAAGTTCCTTAATTTCTAAGAAATTAATTGTTTGAGTTACCCCAGAAGGTGTTTGCTTGCTCATTTCACTTATTTGTCTTACAGAAATACCTTTGATTTCATTATTTCCTTGATGATAGATGAGATGGAGCATACCGATTTGACCAGGAGTCAAATCAAAGTTGCATTTAGTATGAAATCCTATTTTCTTGAACCTTCTTAAGGTGTCCATCAATTTTATGGCTATTTCTTTCTTATCATTCATTTTATACCTCTTTTTCATTAAGTAACTTAATTATTAAGTTACTTAACTAATTGTATTGTAAATATCTTGTTTAGTCAAGGTTAAATTTATGATATATTACTGATTAATTTGAAGAAATAGTATATTATTAATAATAATCATTGGTGTCAGTGAAGGGGTAGGGATGAGTTTCTTCAGAAAGCAAGATGTGAAGTTCTTAATGTTCTTAAATAAAAGACTGCATAATAAAAATGTGCAGAGATTTTTTGTTGCCTATACCGAGTTAGGTGGTGTGGTTTTTTATTCAATCTTGATTTTCTATTTATTGTTAGCTAACAGATCAATTGGTATTGAGTTACTGGTCAATATTTTTGTATCACAGTTTATTGTTCATAGTATCAAGTTTTTAATAAGCAGGCCTCGTCCGTATGTAACCTATGAAGAGGTTATAGTCAGAAAAGCTTCCAAGGACATTAACTCATTTCCATCAGCTCATACTGCTTCATCTTTAATGGCTGCCTTAACCTTTAGTTCAATGTTTCCAGGGTTTGGGTACATACTAATACCAGCAGCGTTTTTGGTAGGGATTTCTAGAATATATCTTGGATATCATTACCCCAGTGATGTTTTAGGTAGCATGGCAATTACCTTTATTACATATCAGATAATAGTTTTTATAAGATTTTAAAAAAAAAT
>JBGSJN010000017.1:0-19284 GCA_041741995.1 Bacillota bacterium | reverse complement strand
TTTTAGATATGTTTGTTAAATACTACAATGAGGAGCGACCTGCTTATGCTCTTAAATACAAAAGCCCCATTCAATATCGTATTGAACAGGGCTTCATCTAGAGTTCTTTTTAATTTTCTACTTTTTCTTGACTAGTTCACTAAGGTTGCCTCTTTTAAATATTAATTCGTATTAACCCACATTACTCAATTAACTTTTTGCCAATGCACTCTTCTGTTTCTAACCATGCATCTTGTTGTTGTAAATCCTTTTGTTCTGTTTCGTATTAGGCTGAAAGATTTTCAAAGCAGTAATTGGATTTTTAACAAAGGATGAGAAGAATATTGTTAAGTAACATCGCATAAAGTATAAAGAAATGCCGGTTTCCTAGTGATTATTCACGTTTTATGGTACTTGTATTATTTAAAACATTGCTATGGTGGTTTTGTTCTATTTATAGTTTAACAGTTATTGCCTGTATAATAATTTTCAAAACATTAGCATACCATTTTATTTTTTACCACTCTGCACACCATATTCCACCATGTCAGCCCAAATTTGAGCAGTGCGTTTTTGTGCCCCTTTTGTGTTGCAATGAGCAATGGCATTGTAAGTGTACTCTCTGGTGTAGATGTAATTCAAACTGCTGGATATTAACGGTGCGTCAAGCATGGCTGCCAATACTTCATCGGCAGCTTTGATTTCTTTTGGAGACGAAATCACTGCTTCGTCTAGGTAGTTGCTTACCGTAATCAATAGTTTTACGTCTTGCGATAGGCACCAAGTGTTATAAGCATTGAGGTATTGAATAAACTCAAGGTTATATTCCGTCGAATACCGCTTCCACGTATAGGTTTTTGCCACCTCTTCGGAAAATGGTTCGGGTATTTCGCAGCCTACCCGTGGATAGGTCATGTTCCCCCTCCAGTCGTACGCTGACAACGAATAACTCCCAGAAGCATTGTAATTGCCTTTGCGTGCGTAATTCAAGGTCTTACTAAAGTATTGTGGGTAATCTCTAATTAAAGTTCCCATTTGAGACGACGAAACGAACTTAAGCATATCTACCCGTTTCCCAACTCCGGACAACAGAAGTTGTGTGCCAATGGTATCCACCTTTTGACTGGCAAATTCCAACACCACAATATCGCCGCTTTGCAAATTTGATTTTGACATCTCAATGGTGTAAGGCAATCCCGTTCCAGCATGGTTACCCAAAATAGCACAAGGTCTGCCCGAAAGCTGCTCCATCTGATCCAGATTCAACCCGAAAGATAGGCTGGAATTTCCGATAAAAACCAACTTACCAGAGCCCATTTTGCGGAAATTGTCATATTGTCGCACGATTGCCCTCTGGTAGGCATCGGTATATGGATCTGGTGTACTAAAAGTTAATGCTGAAAGAACAACCGTTGCTGTTATAATAAAACCCAGTATAAAACATAATGGACGTAGTAATTTATGTATCAAGCGATCACCTCATGACTAATTAAAAATTGAAATATAGGAAATTACCTGCCCCCGCCGCACCCCACTCAGTGCACAGCCACAGCAAAATACCTACTATATACAGTGTTCCCCACCGCACCAGAGTTCTCCGGCGATTGAACCATTCGCCAAGCCCGCCTTTTGCACGATTGGCAACAATCTCCGCCGTTAGCATAATAGCTAAAAGGACACATATCGTGATCCACTTTATCATATCAAAGCCGCCAGACATTAACTGGGCACGCAGACTGGTCCCGACATTTGCTAGCGGATTGGAAATTATGCGACGCAGTATAAATCCAGCTGTGGATAAATCAGGTGAACGGAACAATATATAACCCATACTTACTATGGCAAACGTACGCACCCCTTGAAATAACCGCCAAAACCAGTTTTCTTCCCGAATATGTAACTTTTGTTTTATGCTCTCATATATTCTAAGTAGTACCACCGCTAAAATCACAAATCCCCCATGGTAGATGCCGTACAACAGAAAATTCCATGACGCACCATGCCACATTCCAATAAGTACCCACGTGATAGCTAAACCGATGACCGTAGTCAATGTCTGCGCCAATTTTTTATGACCACGCTTGGACAATCCCTTGCCGATACGAGCACACCAACCAGAGCGTAATATAGGATAATAAAGATAATCCTTGAACCATGTTCCCAATGTTATATGCCACCGCCGCCAGAATTCCGTAATACTCCGGGAAAAGTATGGTGTAGCGAAATTCTCCGACAATCGAATGCCTAGTGTTTGCCCCGCCCCAATGGCAATATCCATATAACCCGAAAAGTCCGCATATAGTTGTAAACCATATAGAACGGTAGCGAAAGCCAGCGTTATGCCGGAATATTTGCTAGGGCTAAGATAGACCACATCCACGAACATACCGATACTGTTGGCTACTGCCAGCTTTTTAAAGAATCCCCACAGCATCCGTGTTAGTCCCGATGCCACTCGATTATAATTGAAACGATGTCCTTCTAGCAGTTGAGGGGCAAGCTCTGTGTATCGCCCGATAGGTCCTTGCCCGATTTGTGGAAAGAAGGCAACATAAAGCGCATACTTAAGTAGATTGCGCTGTGGCGAAACCATTTCACGGTATACATCGATACAATATCCTACACTTTGAAAGGTGTAGAACGAGATTCCCAGCGGTAATATCAGCCACTCCAGGTGGTTACTACCGCCTAGATGTAGAAAGAAATTGGTATATTTCAAAAAAAATAATAATCCCACATTTAATATAAGACAAAAAACCAACAACACTTTTTTCTTGCTCTGTGACGTCTTGCGAAGAGCCTTACGCTCCTCCTTGGATAAATCTTTTCCCTCTGACGAAGGAATACGATTCATACTAAGAGGAAATATCCATGTGGTAAACGTAGAAAATAGAAGAAAGAGCGTCAGCATTGGTGACGCCCAACCGTAAAATACATAGCTACCCAGTAGCAACCAAACCCATCGTATCCGTAGAGGAATAATATAGTATCCTACAAATAACACGATGAAGAACCCAATAAATACCAACGACGTAAACGCCATAGTTATTCCTCCAACAATTCAATAATACCGATGGCAGAGCTCATAAGAAACACTACCCTACGCCCCTCAATAGCCGGTGCGGGTGCTGACACACCCATCTGCGCAAAGCCGGAAGCTGTGAGCGAAACTAATGCCTCCTCAAAATCTGCTACCGAATAGCATAGATGATATGGCATGTTGCGATATTGCTTAATCAGCGATGCCACCACAGAATCGGGCGAGGTGGGAGATATTAGCTCTACCACATAGCCGTCTTTTTCTAAAAAGCAAATATCCACCTCACGATAGCTATCGTGTACGGTCGGATGTGTCAGCTTATAACCTAGAATTTCAAACTGTGCCTGAGCCTTTTTCAACCTTTTTACCAGATAGCCGATATGGTGGATATTCATTTCGACACTTGCTATTTTCATTCTTCCAGTTCCAAAATGTCAACCATATCCCCGATGTTTTTCATACCAATGACATCCTTCATAGCGAACTTCATATCAAAATTATCCTCTACTTCCGCTATCAACGTAATGTGGTTTAGACTATCCCAACCATCAACATCGTCAGCCACGGTTTCCTCGGTGATGACAATATCATCATCGTCGAACACCTCCGCAAAAACTTTCTGTAACTGCGACAGAATTTCTATTCTACTCATGTGTTTTCTCCTCTTTAATATAAGTTGTGTTGGTTTCAAATGTTGCAACGTTGGCTTCAAACCGCCCATCGCCCACATCGACAAACCCAAGTTTTTTATAAATTTGTGCAACCATGGCATTTTTAGCGGTAGGAATATACTCACCAACCACCTTAAGTAAGCCCTCTTGCCGTGCCACCTCCATGATGGCATTAATAATGAACTCTTCCATGCCACGTTTAAGCACACGACAGGACATCAGCCATTCGCTTATGAAAAGCGTGTCCTCTATTTGCTTGTCCAAAATTACTACGCTGACTAGGCCATGTTCTCCGAATCTGTCATGTAGAGTGAAGTAGCGAGTGATATGTTGTTCATCCGTCGCCACCGCCTCGATTTCGGCATCAGTATAGCGGATAGTACGCAGGTTAAACTGGTTGGAGCGCTGAGTGAGCTGCGCAATGCGGGGTGTGTGAAAGGCGTCAAACGGGGCGGCAAACGCCTTCATGTCCAGCCCCTGCAAGTACTCGTCAAAACTACCCAACTGCTGCTGGAGTTCCACTCGTCCTGCCTCGGCGCGATATTGCTCGGTGCGTCCGCGGTCTTCGTTGGAATAGCTGGCAGTCTCGAACAAGTTTAGCTCCCGTAAAAAGTGTAGATAAAGCGCCGGATCTTCTGGTAGTTGTGGCACCGTTATGTTTGGAATGAGTGAAGATACCAACTCACGCTCAAATGGATTATCATCTAAAAAGACCATGCTATCCATACCTATGTTTAATTTCTGTTGAATATGGCAGATATTGGTGGCTTTATCCTCCCAATTGGCAACAAACACGGAGATATCTTCCAACCGCAACACCATCTCAGGATGACACTCAAATGGTTCCTTTGCAATGTCCTCATTATTCTTAGAACACACCGCTAGGATGATTCCCCGTTCTCGTAGCTCTTTTAGCCAAAGTTGAAAGTCGGAAAATGCGTGTCCCAGTCCAAGTTCACCGACTTGAATGCCGTCTAACCCATCATCTCCGATTACGCCACCCCACAGGGTGCCATCTAAATCCAACACTACACACTTCTTAAAACGCCCACATCGGGCACTCACAGCATCCACCACATTCTTAGCAACCCGGGGCAGCATCTCAGCGGCAATGGGCATCTTGGCAATATAATACAGTCTCTCATCGTGGAAGGTCGACCGTCCAACCACACTTTGAATACCGTTTAAGTCAATTAGCGTTACATCTCCAGCCTCGACAGAAGCTTGCATCAACAAAAAATTCAACTTTTGTAGTTGAAAGGGGAAAGAGATAGGTGTCTTTAGCGCATAACTGCCAAATACAGCGTCATCTGCAACTACAAATGTGAATTGCAGGATGTGGGTGCGTATGGTTTGTTGAATCCTCACCCAGTAACCTCTGATGCGCTCCATAATCATCTCAGCAAAATCCGGCCGTTGGGATACGGGCGTTGTGCAGAAAAATTCATACAAACTTTCGGTGCACATATAAAGCAACACAGTTTGTGGTGCAAATTCATACAACTCAGATGAAGGGTCAAGCACCAATGCATCTATCTGGTTATAATCGGCATCCAAAACATCAAAGCCCCACTCCTCGTTAAAGGCATAGCCCCGAATCGCAGTGCTCAAATGCTGTGTTGCGCAATCTCCCAGTATGGCGAGCCGATGTGAAGGAAACGCAGAAATATCCCGTTTACTGGCACGGGAAAGTTGCAAAAATGTAGGTAATGACATGATATTCCCTTTCGATAAGGTAATTTATTAATTATTTTTTAGCATAAATTAAAAAAATTTTTAAGAAATTTTAATTTATGAAGTTTGTAAAATGAAGTTAAAATAGCAAAATAGTCCTTAGCGATGAACCTATGGTAGAATTGAGTATCACACATCAAATTCTGCAAGAATCAAGACTATGGACAATATAAATTTTAGCACAGAGCATCAGAAAGGGCAACACCTGACTCCAGAAGAATAACATAACATATATGTGCATTTTGATGGTCATGATACAAAATCACAAAACGTCAAAATCGCCCATTTAACAAGGATAACAAAGAGGCAACTAAGTTGAACAAGTTCACTAAGGTTGCCTCTTAAAATATTAATTCGTATTAACCCAGATTACTCCATTAAACTTTTCGCCAACTGCACTCCAAGTTCGTAGGAGTCTTTTAATGCAGCTTCATTTGGTTTTAGTTTGGTCTTGTAGCTACATATAACTTCATAACCTAATTGTGTTAATCTTTCGGACATATGTTTTGTAGCTTCTCCACTCCAGCCGAAGGAGCCAAATACTACTGCTTTCTTACCCCTTACTATATAGGTACATACTTTACCAAATATATTGCTAAAAGGTTCCAGTACATCTCTATTAATGGTAGCCGAGCCTATAGCTATTGCATCAGCTTCTTCAATAATCCTGACTAAATCACTTTCATCTGAAAGGTCTATCAGATCAGCTCCCACTCCATTGTCTATAATACCTCTATAAACTTCTTCTGCCATTGACTTAGTATAACCATAGCAACTTAAGTATCCTACCAAAACTTTTTTGTCTCTTTTTTCTTCAGCAGACCATTTTCTATAGATAGCTTTTGTTTTTGTAAAATCTTCTCTGTGAACAGGTCCATGTGAAGGACAAATTATATCTACTTCCCAGTCTTCAATCTTATCCATTGCCTCTAGTGCAAATTTTTTAAACGGTCTCATAATGGAATCAAAATAGAAATTTCTATTTGTCCACATTTCATCATCACTAATTCTATAGTCCACTGTATCTTCTCCATAGTGACTTCCAAAAAAATCACAAGGGAAAAGCACCTTTTCAGCTTTTAAATAAGTGAACATTGTCTCAGGCCAGTGAAGATATTGTGCATTAACAAAATCAAGGCTAACATCCCCTAAGTCTAGACTCTCCCCAGTTCCTACAATAATGTAATCTAGTTGCTTGTTAACTAGCTCATTGACCAACATCGATGCAGGTCTACTGCATACTACTTTGGCATTTATTGCCTTTTCTAGAACTTTTTGTAAGGAGCCACTGTGATCAGGCTCTGCATGGTTAACTACTATATAGTCAATTTTATCAAAGGTTGTAACTTCTTCGATATTATTTAGATATTCATCTAAAAATGTATCTTTGACTGTATCTATTATTACTGTCTTCTCACTACCTTTTACTAAGTAGGAATTATATGTTGTTCCATATTTGGTATCAAAGACAATATCAAACTTTCTTAACTTGTCATCTTGTACTCCAATATATGTAACTCTTTCTGTAATTTTCTTGTTCAAGTCTTGCACTCTCCTTTAATTTGATTTCTTTACTTCGGCAAATAGCACTACATAGTTCTTTCCATATACTTTTGCACATTTAGGACAAGTAGTATAAAAATAATAAATGTTCTCCATAATATAACCCTTAGCTTTAACAAAAGCTTCCATTTCTTTCATCCAGTTTGGTATTTGATTATAACCTCCATCAAAAACCTTCGTTAAAAATGTTCCCGAAAACTTGACATTATTCATACCAGGAACAGATTTGCTTACTAGAAAATAATGTTCACCTTTCCACATAGAAACATCTTGAGAAAGAATGAGATAATTATCTTCAACCTCTGCATCAGCATCTCTTATACCTTTCATTGTTTTGGTCATTACTGATCCCATATTAAGAGGCATATAAAGAAAACTTTTGGTTTTGGCTTTAACCATATCCAAACCTTCTATTTCTAAGAGTTTATCATTATAAATTTCAGGATTGAATTTCGGACAACAACCTGTTGGATTATCTGACATGTTAATTTTTGGTATTTGATTTAATACTTCCATAATCACACCTCATCCTTCTTAATTTATTTGTTTATTTCCATCTTCCAAGTTTATTTTCCTGGGCATATTTTAAAGCTTCAATATATTCTTTGGCATAGGGCATACTTTCTTCAAGAAATCTTAAATCTCCATAGCCTTCCTTCACAAGTAGGATGTTTAAGTTTACTTCATCAACAAAAATTATGCCTATAGGTCTATTACGACTTGGTGATTGAGTTAGGTCCCATTCTATTTCGATTACATCAGCTTCTTTTAATTTTTGTTCTGTAAAGGCACTCGCTTCTTTACCATAGTATTCCAACCCTAAAGTAGGGTGTTTTGTCTCTGGAGTATTGACTCCACTAAATCGAACATTGACTCTGCCATAACTTTTAGTTTCAAAGTTGGCAGTGTCTCCATCTACAGGTCTTATCAAGGTAACAACTTCTCTATCACTAACTTTATCATCAACGAAAGAGTCAGAATTATCTCCCAAGCCTCCCAGTTCAAAGGACAAGATAATAAGGATAATTATTGAGACAATAAATGATATTAACTTCTTCTTTTTCACTTTATAACCTACCTATCTTTTATAGAGCAATTATATCATTTGTATACCAAATATTAAAGGAAGCCCTATGGCTTCCTTTATTTCCGATTATAAAAATATTTTTTTTAAAATAGAGTTGGTAGTAATGCTTGCTTAGAATGTATAGACCAAATTATTTTGAAGTAATCTTCTTAGCATAGCTATAGATAGCACTTACCAAAGGCATAGGAAAACACAAGAAGGATAAGTGTAATCCTTTTGATACAGGGCATACTCCGAAATCATTCCAACTTAGCAAGAGCATTACCACTCCTCCATTAATTATATATTTGTTATAAAAATAACTAATACCAAAATAATAATAATGGCTTTCCAATTAAGATACTTATTTAATTATTGCATATGTACATTAAATCTTGTTAACAGCAACCTTAATTTAACCATAAATAAAATAGGAGATTAAAAATTTAATCTCCTATAGCGTTCTTTATATATTAATTGTAACTGTTGTGCCTTTACCTTCTTCACTATCTACAATTATTCTACCTCCATGAGCCTCTATTACATTCTTGGCTATCGACATACCAAGTCCAGTTCCTTCTATCTTCTCAGTAAAATTACATCTATAATAACGTATAAACAATTTTTCCAATTTATTCTTGGAAATACCTTTACCATCATCAATTATACAAATTCTGCCATGCCCCTCCATTGTTTTTTCCAAGGTTACTTTAACTTTAGTCTTTGTTCCAGAATGTTTCAAAGCATTGGTTATTAAATTGGTAATAGCTCTCCCGAAAAGTTCCTTGTCTGTTTCGAAATATAGTTCACCCTTTTCTTCAAAAGATATATCACGATGGGCATACTGATAATTATTAAGTATTGATATTATCAGATCCTTCAAAAATGTGTTCAATTTTACATTTTGCTTTTTCAAAACATCTTCTACACTCTTTATTTTTAGTTCTAAACTTAGATCACTAATCAAATTTTCTATATTCTTAGTCTGTTTTTTTATAATCTCTGAATATTTAATAATTTCTGCAGTTGTGAGATTATATTTTTCATCTGCCATTATTTCACTATAACCGGATATTGAAGAAAGGGGAGTTTTTAAATCATGGGAAATATTAGCTATCCACTCATTTCTTTGTTTTTCAAATTCACTTTCTCTTATTTTTGCAAGCTGTAGTCTGCTTTGCAGAGCTCTAAGATTGTCGAATACATTTTCAAACATACCGTAGTTATTAACTTCTAAGTCTTTTTTATTTAATCTGTCAAGATTATCTATGGATTGAATTATTATATCAATTGGGCCAGTTATTTTTTTACTGAATATTCTACCCATGATTATATAGGTAATAATACCTACAAAAAAGAATATTAACCCAAATATTAGTAAAGTATCAACTTTATTATCAGTATTATCTATAACCAATTTTGATAAATCACTATCAGGAAAACCGGTAAAAATCGTATATTCTTCAAAGTTTGACACATAATTGACATATCCCATTCTCGAATATAAGAAGGCATCTATTAATTCATAAGGCTTATATTTAGCTCTTATTTCAGAAGGTTTGTTGTAGGAATAAACTTCTCGTCCATTGTCATCTAATAGTTGAACCCAACCTGATTTCTTCCTAAGAATGTCTTTGCCTTCTTCATTTATTTTTAATTCACCTTCAGAATTTTTTGAAATATAATTAGAAAATATTAAGGTTATTGCCTTTGGGTTTTTAATATCAGCATCTTTACCAGATATCATAATTAATATAATTAATCCAGAAAAAAATATTACAATAATTGTAGCCAACATACTAAATAATAAAAACCTGTTAGTAATCCTATTCTTCATCCTCATTCTCCAAAACAAACTTATAGCCTAAACCCTTGTAGGTCTTGATCATTTTAGGTTGAGCCGGATTATCCTCAAGTTTCTCTCTTAAGCGACTAACATGAACCATCAATGTATTATCAAAACCCTCATAACAATCACCCCAGACAAAATCCATCAAATGTTGCTTATCCATTAAAATACCATGATTATCAACCAAATAAAGTAATAGTTTAAACTCTTTAGCAGTCATTTTAACCATTTTACCTGCCTTTTTAACAGTTCCACTTTTTCTGTCAATATGGACATCAAAAAAAGACAAGTGATTTTCATCGTTACTGGTTATGGCTTTTCTAATCATCTCTTCTCTTCTAAATTGTGAATTTATTCTTGAAATAACTTCTCTAGGACTAAATGGTTTAGTAATGTAGTCATCACCACCTAGACTTATACCAAGCACACGATCAATCTCATCACCTTTTGCAGATAAGAAAATTATAGGAGTAATAGAAATATCTCTGATCGCCTTACATAAATCTAAACCATTCACATCAGGTAACATAATATCAAGCAAGTATAAATCTATATTGTTGTTTTTAATAATTCTTATAGCATCCTTACCTGTATATGCCTTCAAAATATTTTGAAAACCCTCTTTTATCAATACTGTCTCTAAAAGTTTAACAATATCCCTTTCATCATCAACAATTAAAATCTTCTTGTATATGTAGCTTCCCATAATTTACTCCTTATTTGTAATTATCTATAACTATTATATACTACTATAACAAATAAAAGATACACTTAAAACAATATAAAATAAAAAAGGAGTCTAAAACTCCTTTTAAAATTTAAACAATATTATTTCGATTATTATCTTTTTTCACGAAATGCGTGAGCATATATTGCTGGGTAATCATACTCTATTTTGTTCTCCCATGCAGTTTGTACTACAAAGAAAGGATTACGAGCTAATTCTCTACCTATTGCAACTAAGTCTGCTCTTTCATTACCTAATATTTCATTTACAAGCTCTTTGGTTCTAATTAAACCAACAGCTATTGTAGGTATGTCACACTCTTTTTTAATAATATCTGCATACTTCACTTGATAACCAGGGTAAAGTTTAATATTTGCTAAAGCAACTCCACCAGTACTAACATGTACCATATCTATCTTAGTTTTAATCATATTAATAATTTTAACCATATTTTCTACCATCATACCATCAGGTAGATGATCAGTAGCTGATACTCTAAGAAGTATTGGTTTGTTTTCTGGCCAGTTTAATTTTACTTCATCAATTACCTCAATCAAGAAACGGACTCGGTTTTCCAGGCTTCCACCATACTCATCAGTTCGTTTGTTGGTTAGAGGTGATAAAAACTCACTAATTAAATAACCGTGAGCACCATGGATTTCCAAGGCGTCATAACCTGCTTCATCAGCTCTTCTTGCAGCCTCTCCAAATTGAATAACAGCCTCCTTAATTTCTTCCTTGGTTATTTCCTTTGGAACCCTATAGGTTTCATCAAAGGCAATAGCACTTGGAGCCAAGGTATAATCCTTATCTTCTCCATTAGCAGTACATTTTCTACCTGCATGATTGATCTGGATGGCTACTTTTGAACCATACTTCTGACAACCTTCTGCAATACTCTTTAACCCAGGAACTTTAGAATCATCCCAGATACCTAAACAGTTATCTGAAATTCTGCCGTTCTGTGAAATAGCTGTAGCCTCGACGATAATCAACCCGACACCGCCCATAGCTCTACTCACATAGTGATTAAAGTGAGTATCGTTTACGTTACCCTCATTGTCAGCACAGTAATTATCCATAGGTGGCAGAACAATTCTGTTCTTCAAGGTCATATCCTTAAGAACATAGGGTTTAAACATTTCCATAAACATCTCTCCTTTAATATTAAAATAATTAACCTCAGGTCAATATAACATTTTCTACCCTAACTGTAAAGAAATTATATACAAAAAATGTAGGAAATAAAGAAATTAACTTATATTGCTTATTGAATCATAAATAATATTTATATTAATTGTTTCAGAGATAGAGAAATGATATATTATTACAGGGATATATATTATAGAAGGAGTTATCAATTTTGAGTATAAATAAAAAACAAATAACAACCTACATAAGATTGCTGTTTTCTATAATTATGGTGGCAGCTTTTATATACATCGCTGACCTAGGAAAAATCATTGGGTATCTAAGAAGTCTAGGGTTATTTTCATTAATCCTGATTTTCACCTCTATCCTATTATCAGTTATAGCCAGTGGAATAAAATGGCATGCCTTACTACCTTTTAATAAAATATCAATACTAAAGACAATAAGAATATTCAACATAGGACTATTTTTCAACAACTTCCTACCTTCAAGCATAGGCGGTGATGGTATGAGAATATACTTGATCAACAAGGAAGGTATAAGAAAAAGCACCAGTGCATCATCTGTAATATTAGATAGACTCTTTGCTAGTCTTACTCTTGCAGGTCTTGGCTTTTTCTCATCTATATTCGCTACACACTTTAATATACTAGCCTTTTTGATTTTTGCAGTACTATTACTTTTAGTAGGCCTAATAATCACCTTGATATTAAAAGGCTGGATTCCAGGTTTTATTAATAAGAAGGAATCTAAAATTAAAAATAAACTATTAGCTTTTATAGAGGCTGCCAAAGAAATTAGAACCAACAAAAGAGCCATAATAAAAAATCTGGTACTTGGTGCAATATTTCAAATATTTGTAGCCTTGGTAATAGGATCCATCTTCTTTGGTCTTGGTTTTGAAGTTCCTGGGTTCATTGACTTAATCTATATTTCAACAGCGACTTCGGTACTGGCAATGATTCCATTAGGTCTTAACGGATACGGTCTTCGTGAAGGAGCATATATATATCTGTTGCTGGCTTATGGTTACAACATCAGTCAGGCTTTATCTATTTCTGTAACTTTTGCAGTCATGGTTTCAATATTTAGTTTCCTCGGAGGTTTGGACTATGCACTTTCTCATATTTTAAATGTTTTTTTAAAGGAGAAGAAAGTTGACAAAGAAATCTAAAATAATAATACTTGCAGTAACTATAATAATTATTGCCTTAACCCTAATAATACCAATCTCTAGAGAGTGGTTACTTGATGCTATTGGACAACTAAGTTCTGGTAATGTTGAATCAGTACAAAAATACATTTTATCCTATGGTCCGCTAGCAGCTATCATTTCTTTTATCTTGATGATATTACAATCAATTATTGCACCTTTCCCTGCTTTTATCGTAACTTTTGCCAATGCTGCAATATTTGGTTGGTTATGGGGAGCTGTTCTATCATGGACTAGCGCCATGGCAGGTGCAGGTATCTGTTTTGCAATAGCTAGAATTTATGGTAGAGATATTGTAGTAAAATTTACAGGTAACAAGATTTTGAAATCAATTGATACTTTCTTTGAAAAATATGGTACTAATGCAATACTAATCGCACGTTTTCTACCTTTTGTACCTTTTGATCCAATCAGCTATGCTGCAGGTCTGACTCCAATAAAGTTTAAAAAGTTCTTTATAGCGACTGGTATTGGACAACTTCCTGCAACTATTGTTTATTCATATGTTGGATCAACTATTACTGGTGGAGCTAAATTATTCATTAATGGGTTATTAGTTCTTTTTGCAGTTTTCACTTTAGGGATTATCCTTAAGGATAGATTCAAGAAAAAAGGTATAGAATTTCAGGAGGATAAAAACTAGTGTTTAATCAATATATGAAAGAAAACGGAATTGACAACAAGAGAAACAGACTTGAAATACTTCAATTAAATATAGGTAAAAAGTGCAATCAGGCTTGCAAGCATTGTCATGTTGAAGCAAGTCCCTCGAGAACTGAAGAAATGTCCAAGGAGACAATGGATAGAATTCTCAAACTTCTCACCAACACCCCTTCAATCAAGAGAGTAGAACTAACAGGTGGGGCTCCAGAATTAAATAGTAATTTCAGATATTTGATAGATCAACTTTTTGTGATGAAAAAAGAGATTGCTTTAAGAAGTAATCTAACTGTCTTCTTTGAAGAAGATCAGAAAGATACACCTGATTTTTTGAAAGATCATGATGTTGAAATAATTGGTTCATTACCTTGTTATACAGAAGACAACGTTGATAAACAAAGAGGTACTGGTGTTTTCAACAAAAGCATTAGCGCCTTAAAATTACTTAACCAACTTGGTTATGGAGTTAATGAAAAACTTCAGTTGAACCTCGTTTACAACCCACAAGGTTTAGGACTACCGGGTAAACAAGAGGATTTAGAAAGAGATTACAAGGCAGTATTATTAAAGGACTATGGAGTGCATTTTAACTCTCTTTTTACTATTAATAATATGGCAATCGGCAATTTTGCCCGTGAACTTAAAGACAACCAACAATTAGATGAGTATAAGGAATTACTAATATCCTGTTTCAACCCATCAGCTGGTAATAATATTATGTGTAAATCCTTGTTATCAATCGATTATCAAGGTAATGTATATGATTGTGACTTTAATCAGATGTTAGAGTTACCTAAAAATCCAATTAATATTTACAAACTAGAATCTTTTAATGAGATTGATAATGAAATAATTTATGAAGACCACTGTTTTGCCTGTACTGCAGGTTTTGGCAGTTCGTGTAATGGAGCATTAATATAATGAAAGAAGAATTATCACCGGCAGTTCAATTGACTATGGATCATTATATGGGTGGCTACTATTGTAGCGAGGCTTTACTTAGGGCTTTTAACGAAATATATAATTTAGGATTTCCTGAAGAACATCTAAAAATTGCCAGCGGATTAGGTTCTGGCCTTGGCGGAGCAGGGTGTTCTTGTGGTACAATAACATCAGGAGCAATGGTTTTAGGTATAATTGTCGGTAGGAATACAAAATCTGAATCTGAGGAAATAATCCATCAAGCCTCTAAAAAACTACATGATAGATTTCGTGATGAAAACAGAGTTGCTTGTTGTAGGATACTAACCCGTGGAGTTGAATGGAAATCTAAAGATCATATTATAATATGTTCTAAATATGTTCAAGATACGGCTGAGATATTAGAGGATATTCTTTTAACTGATTTATATCAATATTTACCACAAGGCGGGGGCAAGGCTGTTCCTAAGAAAAACTATTTAAAGTTAGGACTTGCTGCATTATGGAAGAAGTTAAAATCAATGAGAAAAGTGAAAAATTAATTTCCATCATCATACCTTTAGGACCAGGAGACAGTATTTCTTCTGCGCTAAAGGCTTTTCTTGATTCATTAGATAATAACAATGCTATTGAAGTAGTAATTGTAGCTTATGATCATGAGAGTCTAGATGGTTTTAAGAATAAGTTTAAATATAATATTGTAGGGCATCAAGGTACAAGGGCTAGTTCACTTAACTTAGGAGCTTCGGTTGCAGAAGGGGAATATTTTTTGTTCCTTCATAGTGATTCATATATGGAAAAGTCCAGTTTTGATGTGTTGTTGAAAAGAATATTAAAAGAGCAATCTGCTCTTTTTTATTTTGATTTTCGTTTCACTAAAGGTGTCCCTTTCTATTTCAAGTTTACTGAAATTGGTGTCAGATTTCGTTGTGCTGTTTTTAAGACTCCTTTTGGAGATCAGGGCCTGACTATATCAAAGAAGGACTTTAACAAGGTGGGTGGGTATAATCTGAAGGTCCCTTCTGGGGAGGATCACTACTTTGTAAAAGAATGTAAGGCAAATAGAATGAAAATCCTCTCATTTGGGGAAATCCTATATACTAGCCCAAGGAAATATTTGGAAATGGGATGGCTTAAGGCTACCATACATCATCAGTTAATGTGGTATAGACAGATTTTAGATTTTAAAAAGGGGAAATATAGGTAATGAAGATTGGTATCGGAATTTTTGCCAAGACTATTGGTCATTCTAGGGTAAAGACTCGTTTGGCTGAAGGGATTGGTCAAAAATTAGCTGAGGAGTTTTACGGACTATCTGTTAAAGCTGTAGAAGAGGTTATTACCAACTATTCATCATCATCTTATAACGAGGTTAATATATACTGGTCTAGACCATCAGGGCGATATGATATTAGTACTAGAGGTCTTGGTCTTGGCACTGCCATTTATAAGGTCGCTACCCATATATTAAAGGAATGTGATGTCTATATAATAATTGGAACTGACACACCTCAGATTAGTCAAAGAACAATTGATTCTGCTATTACTTTCATTACGAAAAATCAAGATAAAATGGTTTTCGGTCCTAGTTGTGATGGTGGTTTTTATCTTATGGCAGGTACAATAGTACCAAGACTGGAAGTTATGGAAAGTGTTCAATATAGTAAGGATGATACTTTAAAACAATTGTTGAATCTTTTAAGAATTAATAGTCTTAAGTTTAAATTAATTGAGGAATTATCAGATGTTGATATAGTTGATGATCTTAAGGATTTACGATATAATCTAGAAAACAAGTTAGGTAGTAAAGAAGTTATATTAGAATCCCAAAAATCTATACTTGATTGGTTAAATATAAAAAACCTGGCATAATTGCCAGGTTTTACTTTATTTATTAGTATTTACCACTTCTTCTTCTACGTGGTTTTTCTTCAATTACTTCTTTCGTCATATCTTGTTGCGCTTCATGAGATTCATCATATATTTCATTTTTTGTTTCTTGTAGTTTATGAGCTTTTCTGCTTTTTAAAATATTTACTAAAGCAAATACTATTCCTGCAAGAATGAATAACCCACCAATGATAATTATGATGTATTGTTCTGTTTGTGATATTCTAAATCCAATATCTATCATATTCTACCCTTCCTCCTAATATCCTAATCTTTCAAGTACAGCATTCATCTTACTAGTATCATTACTCAATACCTTATTTATGTAATCTTTGGCTTGATTATTTTTTGTACTACTTAATCTTCTCGGAGTAGCACCACCTAATGTAAGAAGAATTATAGACTTTCGCCCTTCATCTATAGGAAGACTATTAACAAGTTCTGTAAAATCTTCATAATAGATAATATACTCTGCTCTAGCTCCAAGTATGGCTATTTGATGTCTTTCTAAAACATCTAAATCAATTAGCAATTGCTCATTATCCCATTCAAGTGGATTTTCTTTTCTTAAATTTATAGTTTCATCAAACTCATCATTTTCCTCACTGAACCACCATTGATCGTAAGCTCGCAGGTATAGATAATAATCTGCTGCCATATTTTTTTTCTGGTTATCTAAACCATTATAGATATTAGAAAATCCATCATTTAATTCCGATATTATTCTTGAGAATATGGTGTATTTACTAGTTAAATTATTAAATACCGATAATGATTCAGGGCGATATAGCATAACCCTGTTTTTACTCCAAATATCCTTAATTTCCAGTTCATTGCCATCTATATCATCAAATATGTCTGGCATAAAGCTTTTTAGTGTTTCTGGATCGTCTTTTATCTCAGCATATTTTTTTGCCTGAAAGTCCTCATATAGTTTATTGGCAATATTAATATTTATTGCTAAATTTACATTATTTTCTATATCAAGATTGGCTACAATCACCCCTAGAACTCTACCTTTTTCATTTATTACAACACCGCCGCTACTTCCAGGTTTTATTGATACAATCATTTCCATGGCATTATCATAAACAGTACTAATCTTACCTTCGGTGATTGTATTAAAAGCCCCTCCAGGACTACTTATAGTTGCAATATATTCTTCTTCAATTGGATTGAAGAAGAACATAGGTGTTAAAGGTTTTAAATCAAATTTACCTTCTATAAGTGCTAAGTCATTTTTCTTGTCAAATACCAGTATCTCATCTGCTGTTATTGTCCTGCCATCATCTGTAAGCACCTCTATTTTTTTAGCACCTTCTAGTACGTGATAATTGGTTATTATCTTATTACTTTCTTGGAATGAAAAACCTGAACCCTGACCTAGAAGTTGGTTGTTTTCATCGTAAATATTGATCATAACAACTGAATCCTTAACCTCTTCTATACTTATGGTTTTAAGTTCAGGGAGTATTATATTATAGGTAAAAAGACCGGCTCCTGCTATTATAGCAATTATGTAGGTCATTATCCCAAAGGTTATCAGTAGGTTTCTTATAGGATGCTTCTTCTTCATATGTCTTGCTTCTTCCATTATTGCTATATCCTTTAGTGCAATTGCATTTATTTTGATTATTTCTAATATTTCCCTTTTATGATATCATATCTTCACTATTTTTACATTATCTATTACTTTTGATTCTTTGATCTAATTTATTTTCAGTAATATATTTGAACACTGCAGGAGGAACTAAATATTTCCATTCTTCCCCTCTTACTATAAGGTCTCTTATTTGGGTTGAGCATATAAATTTTTCTTCAATGGGACGATCTTTAAGAACCTCTACAAAAAATCCAGCATCTTCTAATATTTGTTTTTTCTTTCTACCCCAATCATCGAAAATTGTTAAAAAGTGAATAGCATCTATTGGTAAATAGTTCTTCAGGAAGTCAGGCTCTTCTATTGGGAGTGGAACTATATCAAATTGTTCTGGCAAGTAGCCAGCTTCTAACATAGTATTCTTTATCATCATATATCTTTCATAATAGGTGAATGGGTTATTCTTCAGGTTTGTTCTATTTTTGTCTTCTTGATAGGTTCCAACTTTAATAATCGGATTTTGATTTGTTATGCCAATTATTAAGTTTTCTGACTTGTTCATTGCTAGTCTAATATATTCCAGATGTTGATTATGAAGCACTTGAAATCTTCCACTAACAACGGCTAATCGTGTTTTCATATTTAACACCCTCCTTATTTGGTTATTAGTTTTTCATGGAGTAGTGGTTGTTCATAGTTGAGCAAGGGGATAGTCGCACTATCATCATAAAGCCAGTCTTCTTTGAATTTCTCATTTATAATTACTGGCATTCGGTCATGAACTTTTTCAAGGCTTTGATTGGCATTGGTGGTTATTATGACAAAGTGATCACTTCTATATATTCCAGCCATATATATTGGTATATTTTCCTCTAGGGTATAGTGATATTTATTTTTAAACTTATCCCACTCGTAAAAACCAGTAGCCGGGACTAGACAGCGACCATTCTTTATTGGGCCAATAAAGGATTTCTTTTCAAAAATAGTTTCTGCTCTGGCATTGATTATCAAACTTTTAAATTCAAAGCCCCATTTTAAAATATCATATTCCTTGTCTTTTATATTGGTTATGATTGGCGCCAGATTAGTTGGAAATATTTCTCCAGTTTTCATCTGTGGTCTTAATGGATGCTCTTTTAGGTGTTCTAGTATTTGTTTTATTTGTTGGTTATCCTCTTCTGTAAAGAGTGTATATCTACCGCACATTTTTATTCTCCTA
>JBGSJN010000016.1:0-2952 GCA_041741995.1 Bacillota bacterium | reverse complement strand
GGTTATCAACATGTTAGATAAGGCATTTGCAAGGCTTTCAGGTAATGAAAATATCATTCTGCATTCTGATCAAGGGTGGCAGTATCAGATGAAAACTTATCAACGTAAACTAAATGCCCAAGGCATAATTCAAAGTATGTCGCGAAAAGGCAATTGCCTGGATAATTCTGTAATGGAAAACTTCTTCGGCATATTAAAAACCGAACTATTATATATTCAACATTTCGATTCAATAGAAGACTTCATCATGGAGCTTCATGAATATATTTACTACTACAATAACCGTAGAACTAAGCGAAAATTAAAAGGAATGAGTCCTGTTTATTACAGAACCCATTCCACAATGGTTGCTTAATTAAATTTTGTCCAACTTTTTGGGGTGCAGTTCATAATACCGAAGCCTTTTTTTATTTACATTTTATAATAAATAACATAAAATAATACTGTTACAAATAAATCTAATATACCTACCTTGAGGAGAATTTATGAAAAAAGTATTGATAATCGGAGCAGGAGTTACAGGACTTGCAGCTGGTATAAGACTAGCAAAAAAAGGTTATACAGTAGAAATATTTGAAAAAAATGACAAACCCGGTGGTAGAATGAATCAAATCATACTAGACGGATTTAAATTTGATCTCGGACCTACAATTCTTATGATGCCTGAAATATATAAGGAAGTATTCCATATAGCAGATGTTAATCCAGATGATTATATAAGTATGACTCAATTAGATCCTCTTTACAAAATATATTTTAAAGACGGTACTATTCATTCTGCATCGTCAGACTTAACTAAAATGATTTCCACCCTAGAAGAAGTAAGTTTTCAAGAAGCGAGCGGCTTTTTAAAATATCTTGCTGATATTTACACTAGATATCTTATAGCAAAGAATCATTTCATAGAAAAAGCTTTCAGAAAACCTACAGATTTCTATAATCCTAAGACACTATATCAAGGATTAAAATTAAAGACCTTTGATAGCGCCTATAAATCAATCAGTAAATTTGTTAAAGATCCAAAGCTACAAGAAATACTAAGTTTTCAAACTCTGTATATTGGACTATCACCATTCAACGGTCCTTCTATATATACAATTATACCTATGATAGAATTAATTTATGGTATTTGGTTCTTAAAAGGTGGGATGTACTCCTACGCCCTGGCTATGGAGAAACTTTTCATAGAACTTGGAGGAAAAATAAACTATTCTTCTCCAGTTGATAAAATAATAATAGAAAGTAAAAAAGCCATTGGAATACAAACTAGTCATACTAATATTCCTGGAGATATTATTGTTAATACAAGTGACTTCCCTTATGCTCTAGATCAACTGATTCCAGAATATAAATTTGGTAAATACAGAAAGAACAATTTAAATAAATTAGAATATTCATGTTCTTGTTTTATGCTTTACCTTGGACTAGATAAAAGAGATTTTCCTGGCTTAAATATTCACAACCTCTCTTTCTCAGGGGACTTTACTGGTAATATAAATGATATTTTTAGTGGGAAATATCCTGATGATGCTTCTTTATATGTTTACGCCCCAGGATTACTTGATGAAAGCCTAGCACCTGTAGGTCAACTAGGAATATATGTACTAGTACCTGTACCTAATCTTTTAGATGGTAAAGTAGATTGGAATGATAAATCCAGTCTAGAAATGATTAAAAATGATGTATATGGCAAAATAGAAAATATCAATCCTTTAAAAGATTTTAAAAAACATATAATTGCAGAAAAAATATATACTCCATTCGACTTCAAGGAAGACTTTAACCTAATGCATGGGGCTACTTTTGGATTAAAACCCACTTTACTTCAAAGTAATTATTACAGACCACAACCTAAAGCAAAAAATATTGATAATCTCTATTTTGCAGGTAGCAGCAACCATCCAGGTGCTGGTGTACCAATTGTTCTAACCTCAGCTAAACTAGTCGTCGAGGAGATTTTAAAAGATGATAAATAAGGACTTTTCATTTCTTGAAGATATAATTAAAAAAAATTCAACCAGCTTTTATAGAGCCTTTAAGAAACTTCCCAAGGATAAAGCCTTGGCTGTTTATTCAGTTTATGCCTTTTGTAGACTTTTAGATGATACTGTTGATTTAAATAGCGATAGAAACCAAATCATTGAGTTGGAGAAAATATTTATTGAAGTAACAGAAAATATTGATCATGAGGAAAAAATCTGGAAAGCTTTCTATCACTACTTTCATAAGTATCACTTAAAAAAGGAACCATTCCAAATGATGTTTAAAGGTCAATACTACGATTTAGATTTCAAACCATTTAAGACTAAAAATGAACTTGACTATTATTGTAGTCTTGTTGCCGGATCAGTCGGATTGATGCTTTTACCAATTCTATCAGATAATAGTAATGAAGAAATAAAAAGAAACTTCGCCCTTGATTTAGGACGTGCCATGCAATATACAAACATATTAAGAGATGTTGGTGAAGATAAGAAAAGATACCGTTCCTACATACCGATAGAAATGACTCGCAAATCTTCAAATATTGAAATATATAGTAATTTATCAAATGAGGCAATGGAGCTTTATAAAAAATGTCAGGAAAATATTATGCTATTTGATTCAGATTCTAGGTATCCTCTTCTATTGGCAATTTTCTATTATAGGGGTATTTTAATAAAATTAATTAAAACAAATTTTCCTAACGAAAAAAGACGAATTTATTTAAATAAATGGGAGAAAATTATAGTCCTACTTAAAGCTAAAACATACTATTTATTCAATAAAAAAGAGCTTATATAATGAACTAGTCAACCAAAAGTAGACAATTAAAAAGAATACTAGATAAAGCCCCTTTCAATGCGATATTGTTTGGGGCTTTTGTATTGAAGAGCATAAGCAGGTCGCTCTTCATTGTAGTACTTAACAAACATTTCTAAGAATTCTGATAGATTGTTATGTCCATTTAAA
>JBGSJN010000015.1:0-8901 GCA_041741995.1 Bacillota bacterium | reverse complement strand
GAGTTCCATGGTCCTACGTTTATGGCTCCGTCATCTATGGATAGACTCTCGTCTGGTATAATCATGTCTTTTGAAAAGGTTTGGGTGAAACCTAGTCCTGTACACTCCGGGCAGCTGCCGTAAGGGGTGTTGAAGGAGAATAGTCTTGGTTCTACTTCTTCTATGGTTACGCCACATTCCAGGCAGACGAAGTTTTCGCTGAAGAGTATCTCTTCAGCATTTTCTGGTTCTATTTTGGCTAGTCCTTCTCCTAACTTTAGTGCAATTTCAAAGGAGTCGGCTAGTCTTCTTTCTATGCCTTCTTTGATTATTAGTCTGTCGACTACTGCTTCTATGGTGTGTTTTTTATTTTTATCTAATATGATGTCTTCGCTGGTTTCTCTGATTTCACCGTCTACTTTTACTCTGACGAAGCCGTCTTTTTTTAGTTTTTCGAATAGTTTGGTGTATTCTCCTTTTCGGCCTCTTACCAGTGGGGCTAGTAGTAGGGTTTTGGTGCCTTCTTCTAGGAGCATTACTTTGTCTACCATTTGTGGTATTGTTTGTTTTTTTATTTCCGCTCCGCAGTTGTGGCAGTATACTGTACCGACTCTTGCGTATAGTAGTCTTAGGTAGTCGTATATTTCTGTTACTGTGCCTACTGTTGATCTTGGGTTTTTGCTTCTGTGTTTTTGGTCTATGGAGATAGCTGGTGATAGTCCTTCTATGTAGTCTACGTCTGGTTTTTCCATTTGTCCTAAGAATTGTCTTGCATAGGAGGATAGTGATTCTACGTATCTTCTTTGTCCTTCTGCGTATATGGTGTCGAAGGCCAGGGAGGTTTTTCCGCTTCCTGATACTCCGGTCATTACTATCATTTTATCTCTTGGTAGTTCTATGTTTATGTTTTTTAGGTTGTGTTCTCTTGCGCCTTTTATTATTAGTTTGTCTTTCATGTTATAACCTTTCTTGTTTTGTGTCCATTACCTAAAATTATACCTTTTAGTTGGTGGTCTAGCAAGTTTAATGGGTTGTTTGTTTGTAGCTTTAAGTGCTTGATGAACACGCCTCTGTCAAAAATAAATTTGACTGAGGCGTGTTCATCAAATACTTGTATTCATTTGCGATTCTTGATGAATTTGTATTTATTTTGATTTAGAACTGCTACTTACTGATTCAATCATTTTTAATGCTGATTTCGCCATCTGACTATCTGGAAACAATTCTAAAGTCTTCATATAATAGTCTTTTGCTAGTTTACCTTTACCAATTTGTGAATAAGAAAATGCAGTATTTACCAAAGCCATCTCTTTATAGGACATTCTACTACTTGATAGCATAGTTATAAATCTAAATTTATCAACCCAGGAATACTTAGAGAAAAATTCAAAACTTTTTTCAAATTCCTTAATTGCCTCTTTATACTTACCTGCCCTAAATAGTCTCATTCCTGTTCGATGGTTTTTTGCTATAATATTTCTTAAAAACAATGCAAAAAAAATAAAAGTTCCCCATGTTATCATAATTGCCATATCACTAGAAAATTTTAAAAATTCAAAAAATCTGATTAATAAAAAAACCAGAAAGATTTGAGATATTACTGCTATCCATGATATTTGTGTGATTATTGTTTTGCCTGAAGACATCATATACTCCTTTGTTAATCTAATACTTTTTTATCAGAAATTGAAATCAGTAAATAAAACCAACCTTTTTTCCTTAAATATGTTTTTATTGAAGAAAAAGTCCTTATTGATTTTTGATTATTAAAAACATTATAGGCCTTGAAGATTTCATCATCCCAATTAAAAGAAAAAAAATGACCTCTAATGTTATATAAATAAAATACTATATTAGCTTTATTCTTTTTTGCTGTTTCATCAAACTTATTAGGATTAAAAGTCAGTCTAACCTTATAGCCTCCTGTATGAAAAAATGCGATGATTGTCAATGGATGTATTCCCAGAAAACCAAGCCTTAAGGGATTGAGATTTTCAAATTTTTTAATTATCTTTGAAGGATGAACTGTTGTACCTAACATTTTAATTGCATTAAAAGATGCTATCCAACCACAGCCATTATGTGATCCATTAAAAAATCCCATTTTCAACCTAGATGCATTTCCATAACCTTGTCCTAATATATATTCATCGAAAAGAAAATTCTTATTAAATATATAGTTAATATCTTTTTGAATAAGCATAATTCATCACCTTCTTAAGAACTTTATCTCTCCAACTTAATCTTAGGTATTCCGTAATAAGCAACCAACAACCCTAAGATAACAGTAATAACACCCATAATCTGAACTGTTGATAATACCTCACCCATAACAAACCAGCCAATCAACAAACCACTCACAGGAACAAGAAGAGATAATAGAGCAACCTTCCCCGCATCATAAGACCGTAATAACCTACCCCAGATAGAAAAACCAAACAAAGTACCAGCATAGGAGAGATAAATGATAATGAGAAAATAATTAAGATCAAGACCAATGATGGACTTGTAGACAACTTCAGGTGAATCTAACAACATACCAAAAATAAAAAAGGGAATGATAGGAATAAGACTACTCCAGACCACAAGACCAAAGACATCCAACTTTTTCTTTTCCTTTTTAGCAGCCCTGGCAGCCTTCTTGACAACAATACTAGAAATAGCCCAAAAACCAGCAGCCAACAACTGTAAGAACAAACTAATTGGAGGAACTGTAACAATTTCACCTAAGCCAACATTAAGACTTAGTAATATAATACCAATAGTCGCTATTATTAACCCTAAAATCTCTTTGCCATCAATCTTATCCTTCAAAATAATAAAAGCAAAAATAAAAGTCAAAAACACATGAGACTGCATAATCACAGAAGCCAGACCCGCAGGCATACCTAAGTATAAGGAATATATATCACATGCAAACTGACCCAAACCTGCAGTCAGACCATAAGCAACAATATACTTCCAGGCAATCTCAGGTCTTTTTATGAGAAAAACAGCAGGAAAAGCAGCCACAGTAAAACGAAGAGCCACCAGAACCATCGGCGGAATTCCAATAAGCCCCAATTTAATCACAGTAAAAGTAGATCCCCATATAATAACAACCAACAAAGCTAAAAATAAATCCTTCTTTCTCATAAATACACATCCTTAAACTAACTTTAATCTACATATAAATATATATGGATAATCTAAGATTATCAACAGATAAATAATATTTAACTGACAATAATACATAAAACTTTAAAAATATTAATTATGGCATAATATAATTTAAGACAATCGATTGCAATATATATTCCTAACTGATAAAATATACTAAGTTATACTGATTATTTAAATTGATATAATAAAAAACAGGAGGCTACAAGATGAAGAAACTAAAAAGAAAAATTACTAAAATGAATGCACTACTCCTAAGTATTGTAATGTTTATTACAATGCTTACACCATATTCAGCTGTTTTTGCGGCACCGGTTGATCAAACAACAAACGGTGACATTGTAAGATCACTTGAATTAAGCTATAAGTTGAAAAGCGGTAGTTCATTTATTAACTTGGGAGCACCCTATGAAATACCAGACAGCAGCTTAATAGATAGTTTCAGAGCCATTTATGGCTTTGAAATAGAAGATAATGTTAACATAGATACCGGCGAGCCTGAAAGAACAGTTACCGCTGGTGATTTCTATATGATAGATCTACCAGATGAATTAAGAATAACAACACCAACCAATGGTTCAATCCTAGGTAATGGTGGAAGACCAATTGCTAACTATACATTCATCCAAGATATAGATGAATCATGGAGCATAAAAGTTGAATTCACTGACTATGTAGACGATCTAAACGAATACGAGATACATGGTAATATGCAATTTGATTTTACCTTCGATCTTAGTACAGTACAACAAGGAACAACAGAAACAATATATATACCAATAGATGATACAAACGGTATTAATTTAGAAATTACCGTTCCTGTACCACCACCAACTACCCCAACAAGCCTTACAAAAAGTGTAACCAGCTATAATCACCAAACTAGAGACCTGGTTTGGAATGTACTTTTACAACCAGCAACTGGAGTATTTAGTGGTTGTACCTTTACAGATACAATAGACATAACTAAACATGAATTGAAATCAATAAGACACGGTAGTATTACATTAGTAGAAAATGTTGACTACACCTATAACAGTACAACAGGACTATTAACCTACTTAATACCAAATGGAAGAGATGGCTCAAGTTTTCAAAACATAGTTATAACCACCTCTGTAAATAGGGATATATATGGAAACTTAACAGCAACAACAATAAATAACACAGCTAACCTTTCAGGAGGAGTTGCATTCGTTGACATAGACTCTAATCAATCAACACATACAGTAACACCAAACTGGATAGCCAAAAGCGGTACAGTAGTTGAAGGTAACAGGATTAGATGGACAATTAATGCCAATACAACTAATCAAAGTATGTACAATGCAGTAATAACTGATAACCTTGCAGCTAATCTTATACTTGACAGAACCTCAGTAAGACTAGGCTCAACAGTAGTAACCGTATATGATGATACCCATACCCCTGCAAATAGTACAGAAGTTTATGCAATAATAGTCGATAATCCAGATGGCACATCTGAAATCAAGATATATTTACCAAGAGGCGTAGCAAATGCCTCAACCGCAAGACAAACTATTACTTTCATAACCGATGTAGTAGCACCAACAACCGTTACAAACCCTGCACCTAGATATAATAATAATGCAGAACTAGATGCTAACTTTATCGGCGATGATAACGGTGTAGGTACAATCTCTGGTGCAGGTACTGGCACAATTGGTGTTAACGTACCTAACGTAGCTATAGATAAGGGGAACCAGACACTAACAGCTGAGGACAGAAGAAATGGAACTATAACCTGGACTCTTTCAGCTGTCAGTAACTTAATCAACTACGGAGCTAGCCAAATAGTAGATACTCTGCCAAACGATCAAGATTATTTAGCAGATGAAATTTATTGGGGTAGTCAAAAAATAGACACAACAACAGAACCTAAGGCAGAAATAAGTGTTGATGGAAGAACACTTACTATATCCTTTGCTAACCCTAATGCTCTGCAAACACAACAGAGTTTTACAATAAAGACCAAGATTAAACAAGATGTTTATGGACAAAACCTAGATCGCAACTTTACTAATCAAGCTAGAGTAGCCCTATTTTCACAATCAACAGGATTAGAAGTAGCCGCTGCTACAGATACACATAATGTCAGAATACAAAACTCTGTCATAACAAAAAGTTCAAGTGCTTACACAGGAAATACAACAAGACAAGGAGAAAATCCAAGAGTAAATTTCTCCATAGTAATAAACAGCAACTTGATGGAACTTCAAGATTTAAAAATAAATGATGATTTAAGTCAGATAATAACAGAATTTAAAAGAAGTAGTGAATCATCATTTAGCACTATAAATGGAGTCAAATGGACATATGTTCCTAACTCACTACAAATAACCAAAACTGCAGGGATAAGAGATAGCCTGGACCTTGCTGCTATAACCAGTTCTGCAACCTATCTCAATGATTTGATTAGCATTGATTTTGGTAATGGTACAACTGTTAATGATTCATATACTATTAAATTCACAGCTGAACTCGATATAGAACAAAACTCGATTTTCAAAGAAAACGGAACAATAAGATGCAGAGGTAATATAGCTGTTATTGAAGGACTAGGTTTGACAACAGGTGTTATATCTCCTCCTACAGGAATATCCGGGGAAATTAAGAATGAAATTCTTGGTAAATCCGGGACCCATTTAGTAGATGCCCAACAAGCATTATGGACAATCAATTTAAATCAATATGGTAGCGAACTAAACAGCACAAGAGTAGTTGACATACTACCACTTGGACTTACCCTTGATCCAACTTCAATTAAACTATATACAGAAGTTATAGGTACTAATGGTAACTTCGTAACAGGATCCCAAGTTGAAGCACAGGGTGTTGCAGTACCTTTCACCTATACTTACGAAGCAGCTACTGACCCTGCTCTAGCAGGTAGGTACATACTAACTGTAAATCTACCAGATAATAATTTGGCATATATACTTAGATTTGCAACTGACATAGATAATAGTATACTAGGCACACAAATTAACAACTCTGCCTACTATGTTGGCGAAAACACAGAAATAGAAAATGTAAATACAACTAATATAACACTATCTTCTACAGTTGGTGGTGGTTCAACAACTAAGACCTCCCTTACTGTAAATAAATACAACAAAGACAATGACCAAAAAATAGATGGCGCAGTTTTTAGCCTATACTGGTTAAGAGGAGGAAACCCAGAAGATCCTGTTTTTGTCAGAAGTTTAACAACCACTAGCGGTTCTGCAATTTTCAGAGGACTTTCTAGAGGTGAGAATTACACAGTTGTTGAGACTTCAGCTTCAAGTGGCTACAGACTTGATAATCCATTACCAATTGACGTAAATGTACCAATTGATGTAACAGGAAACCTATCTCCAATTAATTTCTATAATTCACCTGTTAAAACAGGAAGTTGGAATCCTGAAGCAATAAAAGATTTAGTTGGTACAGGCTTCGTTAGACCATTCCATTTTGAAATATTAGAAGATGATACACAAGTATTTACCGGTGTAACAAGTGACTCTCTTCCAAATGGAAGAAAAACTGTTGATTTCACACTAAGTAATGGCATTGCCCCAGAGCAATTACTAAACTTTAGTGATGACTACATATTCCCAGATGATGCAGACGATGGTACTTCACACCAAGTAATGACTAAAACCTTAGTTATGAAAGAATCAAATACTAATTTACCAGGTTATGTTATCGATGATACAGAATATGAATTTACAATTAAGGTATATAATATCAAGGGAGAGGAAAACTTAGTTATCCAGATTGAAGATGAAGAAGGCAATATAATATCAGATGATCAAGGTAACTTCTCACCTGAAAATATCCCTATCTTCTTTAATGAATATTCAGCTAATGGTGAATTTGAATTTGATGTTAATAAAAACCTAATAGGTCAAGAACTAACAGCTGGTCAATTTACTTTTAATCTTTATGAAGGTGAAACTTTGATAGACTCAACAACTAATGAACAAGGAGTACTAGAGGAAGATGGTTCCTACTTAGGTAGTGTTGTTTTTGATAAATTACTTTTCACTCAATCTGATGTTGGTTTAAAAACCTATACTATAGTTGAAGAAAATAGTGGTTTAGAAGGTTATACTTATGATACAGCATCATTTGAAGTTACCTTAAGAATAACTGATAATGATGATGGCACTATTACAAGCACTATTGAAAGCATAACTAAAATAGAGAATCAAGAAAATCAAATTGAAGTAGATGATATAGTTTTCTATAATAGTTATACTGCTCTTGAATTAAAAATTACAAAATATCTAAAAGGTAAAGCAATGTCTGATAATGAGTTTAGCTTTAGAATCCAACAAATTGATCCAGAGAACAGTGGTTTTATTGGTGAATCAATTGTAGGTAAAAATGATTCTATAGGAAATATAAATTTCCCAGATGTAACTTTCGATCTTGAAGATTTAGGTAAAACATTCTACTTCAAAGTCACTGAAATAAATGAAAACAAAACAATATACACATATGATAATACAGAATATACGATAACGGCCACAGTTGCTCAAAACGATGATGGAACGCTATTCCTAGAACAAAGTAACTATAGAGTTAGTGTATTGGGTATGGAAGAGGTTGATGCATTTAGTTTTAACAATACCTATGTAGGAATAATTCCACAAACAGGTGGTATGTTATCAAAATATCTGCTAACTACCCTAGCCTTAACTAGCATAGGTACCTTATTTCTAGTAAAAAGCAGAAAAGAAAGAAAAGAAAAGAACTAAAATAATTCTAATATCAAAAAGCAGATTTTAAAATGAAGTGCACCCCAAATGTTGGACAAAAACTAACATTTGGAGGTGTATTTTTTATGTCAAAATATTCGTATGAAGAAAGATTAGAAACAGTTCTTAGAATTGTAGAAGATGGAATGTCTCCCAAACAAAGTGCAAATATCTTGGGAACAAGTCATGAACATGTTCGACGATGGCTGATGCGTTATCAGAAATTTGGAATAGCAGGATTAATGCTGAAAAATAGAAGTTATGATGGAGATTTCAAGCTTTCTGTTGTAGAATATATGCATGCAAATAATTTATCAATTAGGCAAGCTGCTGTGGAGTTTGCTTTACCAAACAACGGGACTTTAGGTAAATGGGAACGCATATACTATCAGGAAGGACCACAGGGTCTCTACAAAGAAAACCGTGGAAGAAAATCTAAAATGAGTTCTAAAAGATTGAAAAAGAAAAGGCTTGATAAGCAAGTTGAAAAAGATTTAATTGCTGAGGTTCAACGCCTACGAATGGAGAACGATTACCTAAAAAAATTGCAAGCCTTAGTTCAGGAAAGAATATCCCGAGAGAATGGGAACAAGCCAAAGTAATAGTTGAATTAAGGCATATGTATAAACTGGCTGATTTATTAAAGTTCTCTGGTATACCAAGGAGTACTTTCTACTACAATTTACAAAGAATGAATAGACCAGACAAATATCAGGAATTGAAAGAAAATATTAAAATAATTTTCCAGGAAAACAAAGGACGATACGGATACCGAAGAATAACATTAGAACTAAAGAATCGAGGACATATAGTAAACCATAAAACCGTACAAAAGCTTATGAAGAACTGTGGATTAAAATGTATGATTCGCAGGAAAAAATATCGATCCTACAAAGGTGAAGTTGGTAGAATCGCTCCAAATTTACTTAAAAGAAACTTCTATGCAGGAGTTCCTAATTGCAAATGGGTTACAGATGTTACAGAGTTTTCTGTG
>JBGSJN010000014.1:0-4575 GCA_041741995.1 Bacillota bacterium | reverse complement strand
CCTAACTCAGGACAAGCCGATGGATATTTTTGGAGAGAACTGGAAAGACCATCATTTGAAGATTGCAAAGGACTGGATTAGTCATGTAAGTGATGAGGATTTAGTATTGATTCCTGGGGATGTATCTTGGGCTATGAAGTTTGAGGATGCTTATCAGGATTTGGAGTTTATAGCAAATCTTCCTGGTAAGAAAGTTTTGATCAAAGGCAATCATGATTTATGGTGGTCTAGTGTTAGTAAACTACGTGCACTCAATCTTAGTGGTATGTATTTCATACAAAATGATTCTATCGAGTATAAAGGGATTAGTATTTGTGGATCTAGAGGTTGGCTTATACCAGAAGATGGCGAGTTAAGTACTGCAGATGAGAAAATATATAACCGTGAATTGTTGAGACTGGAAAATTCTTTGAAGAGTGCAACTTGTGATAGAAAAATTGTTCTTTTACATCATCCTCCTGTTGGAAAAGATGGTGCAATTAGTAAATTTATTGATATAATGGAAAAGTATGGAGTTGAAAGATGCGTTTATGGTCATTTACATAATCGTTTTGACAACAGGACATTTATCGATGGAAAAATAGGCAATATTGAATTCAACCTATTATCCTGCGATTATTTAAATTTCGGTCTATTAAAATTACTATAGAGGAGGTTTTAAAATGTTTGACATTGTTATTATCGGAGGTGGCCCAGGCGGATACGTCGCGGCTATTAGGGGAGCGCAACTTGGCGGCAAGATTGCTCTGATAGAGAAAGACACAGTGGGTGGAACCTGTTTAAACAGAGGTTGTATCCCAACAAAAGCTATGTTGGCTAGTGCTGACGTTTTCAACAAAGTTAAGGAAGCGGCAGAATTCGGAGTTAATGTAGAAAACTATAGCGTTAGTCTTGAAAAGATTATTGAAAGAAAAGATGCTGTGGTAAAACAATTGACTGGTGGTGTAGCATCTCTGCTAGCTTATCACAAGGTAACTGTTCTTAATGGAAATGGAGTTATCAAGGATAATCATTCAGTTGAGGTTACAAAGGCTGATGGTTCAGTAGAATTGGTTGAGGCTAAGAATATTGTTATTGCTACTGGTTCTGAGGCTGCTACTATTGCAGCTCTTGGTTATGATGGTGTTAATGTTATGACTAGTACTGAACTGCTAAATCTTAAGGAGCAACCATCATCACTACTAATTATTGGTGCTGGTGTTATTGGTTGTGAGTTTGCCAGTGTGTTCTCTTCACTTGGTACTCAGGTTACTTTAGTGGAAGCTCTTGACAGGGTTCTGCCTATGGTTGACGAAGAGATTAGCAAAAGATTTACTATGTTGTTAAAGAAGAAAAAAATCGGTGTTAATACTGGTGTTATGGTAGAGAAGGTTGCCAAGGGTCCTGAGGGCATGGTGGTTTCTCTAAATAACGGTAAAGAGCTTGTTGCTGATAAGGTGCTTATCGGTATTGGCAGAACCTATAACAGCAAGGGTATTGGTCTTGAGAATGTTGGTGTTGAAACTGGTAAACGAGGAGAAATCCTTGTTGATACTAAGATGAAGACTAATGTGGATAATATCTACGCTATTGGGGATGTTAACGGCAAGGTGCTATTGGCTCATGCAGCTAGCGCTCAGGGTAATACTGTTGTTGAGAATATTCTAAAAGGTAAGAATGAGGATGCTGATGTGTCTTTTGTTCCTAGTGCAGTTTATACTTTCCCTGAGATAGCTTTCATTGGTCTAAATGAGCAGGAAGCCAGGGAGCAGTATGATGTTAAAATTGGTAAGTTCCCATTCACTGCCTGTGGAAAGGCTTTGTGTATCGGTGAGAAGGATGGCTTTATTAAGGTTATCGCTGAGGCAGGTACTGATAAGATTCTTGGTGTTCAGATTATGGGGCCTCATGCTACTGATTTGATTGCTGAGGCTGTTCTGGCTGTTAGAAAAGGTTTGTCAGTTGAGGATGTTGCTAAGACTATTCATGCTCATCCGACTATTTCTGAGAGTATGATGGAGGCTTTTGAAGCAGTTCATGGCCTTGCTATTCATTCAATTTAATTATGGATAAATTAATCGTTACTCCAATTAGTTATGCTGATGGAGTGGTTACAATTCTTGATCAAACCAGACTTCCTGGTGAGATTGTTTATCTTGAAATGAAAACAGTAGAAGATGTATTTAATGCGATTAAGGAACTAAAGGTCCGTGGTGCACCTGCAATTGGTATTGCAGGTGCCTACGGTCTTTTTATTATTGCTCGTAATAGCGAAGCTGAATCAATAACTGATTTTGTGAGTGAAGTTAAGAAACTTGGTGAGTATTTAATTAGTTCTAGGCCAACTGCAGTAAATTTGGAGTGGGCTATTCGAAGGATTATAGCTAAGATTGAAGTAGTGATTAATATATCTGATGAAACAACTCAAAAGGATATAGTAGAGCAGATCTTAAATGAGGCTAAATTGATTCATAAGGAAGATGAACTTACTTGTTATAAGATTGGTGAGTATGGGGCAAAGCTTCTTGAAGGAATTGATTGTGTTTTGACTCATTGTAATGCTGGTAGTATTGCTACTTCTAAGTATGGGACTGCACTTTCTCCAATCTATTATCTTCATGATAAGGGTAGAATGATTCATGTTTATGCAGATGAGACCAGACCTTTGTTACAAGGTGCTAGATTGACTGCCTGGGAACTGATGGCAACTGGTATCGAGGTTACATTGATTACTGATAGTATGGCTGCTTTTGTTATGGCTAATAAGGGTATAGGCGCTGTTATTGTTGGTGCAGATAGGATTACTGCTAATGGTGATGTTGCTAATAAGATTGGTACTTACGGTGTGGCTATTTTAGCTAAGGAACATGGTATTCCTTTTTATGTGGCTGCTCCTTTTAGTACTTTTGATCTTTCTATAGAAGATGGGGATGGGATTCCTATAGAGGAAAGGTCAGGAGATGAGGTGGCTGTTATTGGTGGTAAGCGTTTTGCTCCTTTGGATGTTGATGTTTTTAATCCTGCTTTTGATGTGACTCCGTATAAGTATATTACTGCTTTTATTACGGAGAAGGGTATTATCAGACCATCTTTTAGAGATAATATTAGAAAACTATTTGAGTCTTAGGTTGTTATGAGTTCTGCTTCTTAGTAGGACTCATTTTTTCTAGAGTATTCATTGTATGTTGTGAACTTTATTTGTTATAATATTAGTATATAAATTACAGTAAATAAGAAATGAAAGGAATAGCATGGATAAGAATCAAAAAAAAGGAATTTTTAATGTTAGTATATTTTCTGGGTTATTTTCTTTTATTATCCTTTATTTGTTAAAGGATATTTTAGAGATACCTTTTGAGTTTACTATTATGTTTCCTCTTATATATGCAGTTGGAATATGGGTGGTGATGCCTTTTGTTATCCAATTTCAATCAAGAAAATATATCGAATATGAAAAAAGTTTTGTGAATAAAGCTCTTTATATGACTGTGGGTAATATACTTTTGCAAAGCGGTCAACACAATGGAAGACTATATGTTTTTCCTGGAAAACTTTTATTCTTTTCTGCAGATGTTAAGCCTAATATTGAGGTAGAGATATTTGGAGAAAATATAAGGTATCTTCAATTATTGGATGATTTGGACCTTGCAATTATTTTGGAGTCTGATGATCCTGTTGAAAAGCAGATTAGATTTCGTCTAGTTGATGCTAAGTTACTGATGGATAATATTAAAAGAGAAGTCTGGTTACAAAAAAGTGTTGGTTTTAAATAGTATGAATTATAGGAGGTTTATTTTATGAATGTATTGTGGATTACAATTGGTGGAGGTATTTTAGGAGCTCTTGTTGGCTTGGTTATTGTGTTAAGTAACAAGAAAAAATAGTTGATAAATATGGATTGTGATTAAGTTACAGAAGATTAGGGTTTATGATATATAATTATAGTGTATGGTAAAATAACTTATCTTTTGATTGGAGAATTAGATTATGACTAAATATTTAATTGGTGCTTTACTTGGTGGTGTCTTAGGTTATTTTGTGATTTATAGGATAATTGGTTGTTCTACAGGTAGTTGTTCTATTACATCTAATCCTTATTTAGCAACTATTTTTGGTGTTATATTTGGGGTTCTTTTGGTTGGTATTATTGTGCCTACACCAAAAACTGTTGGGCCTATAGATAACAATAATGGAACTGTAATTGAGTATAGAAAAATTACACCAGAGGAAGCAAAGGCTAGGATGGATAGTGGTGATGAAGTTATTGTTGTGGATGTGCGTACTGAAGCAGAGTTTAAGTCAGGATACATTTCTAATGCTATATTGATTCCTAATGAATCTATAGGGAAAATAAGACCTGAATTATTACCTGATTTGAACGCTGAGATATTAGTTTATTGCAGGTCAGGTAATCGTAGTGCTCAGGCTGCTAAGAAGTTGATAGCCTTGGGCTATACTAAAGTTTATGATTTCGGTGGTATTAACAGTTGGCCTTATGAAGTGGTAAAATAAAAAAATCAGGTTATGTATTATATATCTGCATCCTATTAAATTGGGATGCAGATTTTTTAATATTTTGACTTTTGCAATAAATTA
>JBGSJN010000013.1:0-18920 GCA_041741995.1 Bacillota bacterium | reverse complement strand
AGAAGCAAAGAAAAAAGCAGCAGTCCTAGTTGAGGCCTTGCCATATATACAAAGGTTTCAAGGTAAGATTGTAGTTATAAAATATGGGGGCAATGCCATGATCAACGAAGAGTTGAAGCAGGCGGTCTTCCAGGATGTAGTACTAATGAAACTGGTAGGGATGAATCCTGTGCTAGTTCACGGTGGTGGTCCTGAAATATCCGATATGTTAAGGAGACTAGGGAAGGAAACCAAGTTCGTAAATGGTCTTAGATATACAGATAAAGAGGTTATGGAAATTGCCGAGATGGTTCTGGTTGGAAAGATTAACAAGGAAATAGTTGCTGGAATGAATTACTACGGAGCAAGTGCTCTTGGTATGTGCGGCAAGGATGGCAATATGATCATGGCTGAAAAGTACATGCCAATTGTCTATGAAGAAGATGGTACAGAAACACAACTGGATATTGGTTATGTAGGTAAAGTAACCAAGGTTGATAATCAAGTTTTATTAGATGTAATCGGCCAAGGCTATATACCGGTTATTGCGCCTATTGGTGTTGGTGATGATCAACAAACCTATAATATTAATGCTGATTTTATGGCTGGTGAAATTGCAAGTTCCTTGAAGGCTGACAAGTTTGTGCTTTTAACTGATACTGAAGGTATCTATGAAGGTGGCATGGATGGAGACAAAAAGATTTTCAAGAGTTTACATATAGATGATACTGAACAATTGATAAAAAATGGCATTATTTCAGGTGGGATGATTCCTAAAATAAATTGTTGTGTAGATGCCTTGAAAAATGGTGTTGACAGGGTACACATAATCGATGGTAGAGTACCTCATTCAATACTCTTGGAGATATTTACCAATGAAGGTATTGGTACAATGATAATTAAGTAGGTGTAATAATGGATTTAATGAATACATATAAACAATTCCCATATAAGATGGTTAAAGGTGAAGGTAACTACCTTATTGATGAAAATGGCAAGAAGTATCTGGATTTTCTAAGTGGTATAGCCGTAAATCCCTTAGGTTACGGTAACAAGAAAATAGAAGACGTGATTATAAATCAGGTGAAGAATTTGATACATGCTTCAAACTACTTCTATACTGAGGCACCTTTAAAGTTGGCTAAGTTATTGGTGGATAATACTTGTTTTGATAAAGTGTTTTTTTCTAACTCTGGGGCTGAGGCTAATGAGGGTGCTATTAAGCTTGCAAGAAAGTATAGCGAGTTGAAATATGGTGTTGATAGAAATGTTATCATATCCTTTACCAATTCCTTTCATGGTAGAACTTTGGCAACTCTAACTGCAACTGGGCAAGATAGCTTTCATAAGCATTTCTTCCCACTACCTGAGGGTTTTAAATATTGTCCTTTTAACGATATAGATGCTCTTTTATCTATGATTGATGATAGTATTTGTGCTATAATTATTGAACCAATACAAGGTGAAGGCGGCATAAATATTGCTGATTTAGATTTCATGAAAGAAATGGAAAAAATAGCTAATGAGAAGGATATTCTTCTGATCTTTGATGAGGTTCAAACAGGTATTGGGCGTACAGGAAATTTATTCGCCTATCAGGGACTAGGGATAGAACCTGATATTTTAACAAGTGCCAAAGCCTTAGGTGGAGGTCTTCCCCTTGGAGCTTTTATGGCTAAGGCGGTAGTGGCTGAAGCTTTGGTCCCAGGAGATCATGGTTCTACCTTTGGTGGCAACCCTGTAGCCTGTGCCAGTGGCTGTGCTGTTCTTGAAACTGTTCTTGAAAATGGATTTTTGAATAATATGATTGATGTCGCTGAATATTTCAGTGCCAAACTAATGGAATTGAAAGATAAATATCCGATTATCAAGGAGTTTAGAGGTAAGGGCTTGATGATGGGTCTAGAACTAAATATTGATGGAGCTGATTTTGTTAAGGTTGCCTATGAGGCTGGCTTTATAATAAATTGTACTAATGGGAGAGTCTTAAGATTCTTACCACCATTAACTATAAAAAAAGAGGAAATTGATATTTTGATTGACTTCCTTGATGGTGAATTAAAAAGAAGGAGTGATGCATAATGAGTTTGTTGAATATGGAAACAAAACTTAAAGGAAGAGATTTCCTAAGTTTGAAGGATTACACCCCTGAGGAAATAGTTTTTCTATTGGACTTTGCAGATTTCCTTAAAGCAAAAGTCAAGACCAATCAACCTTACGAGGTTCTTAAGGGTAAGACTTTAGGATTAATCTTTGAAAAAAGTTCAACTAGAACCAGAGTTTCCTTTGAAGTAGGAATGGTGCAGCTAGGTGGTTATCCACTTTTCTTGTCTTCTAATGATCTTCAGATGGGAAGAGGTGAGCCAATCAAGGATACTGCTAGAGTATTAAGCAGATATTTGGACGCTGTTATGATTAGAACATACAATCACAATGATGTTGAGGAGTTAGCGGCTTACTCTCATATTCCTATTATCAATGGTTTGACTGATGCCTTGCATCCATGTCAGGTTCTTGCTGATCTACAAACTATCAGAGAACATAAGGGTCATAATCTTAAAGGTATGAAACTTGCCTACATAGGTGATGGAAATAATATGGCTCATTCATTGATGATCGGTGGAGCTAAGATGGGTATGGAAATCTATGTTGCTTCTCCTAACGAGTACACTCCAGATGACCAGTGGGTTGATATTGCAAGAGAGATTGCAGCTGAAACTGGTGGCAAGATAGTATTGACTAATGATATACATGAAGCCAGCAAGAAAGCTGATGTGCTTTATGCAGATGTTTGGGCTAGTATGGGTCAGGAACAAGAAGCTAAAGATAGAAGAGCTGCACTTGAGAAGTATCAGATAAATAATGCTTTATTAAAAAGAGCTGACAAGGATGTTATTGTAATGCATTGTCTGCCGGCACATAGAGGTGAAGAAATAACAGAAGAGGTTCTTGAAGGAGAACATTCAGTGGTATTTGATGAGGCTGAGAACAGATTGCATGCGCAAAAAGCTGTTTTAGCCAGCATAATATAAAGGAGGAATATATTTAATGAAAAAAGTAGTTTTAGCATATTCAGGGGGTTTGGACACATCTATAATTATCCCTTGGTTGAAGGAAAATTATGGTTATGAAGTTATCGCTGTGGCTGGTGATGTTGGTCAGGGTGAAGAACTTGAGCCATTAAAGGAAAAGGCTATCAGAACTGGAGCTTCTAAAATATATATCGAGGACTTGAAGGAAGATTTTGTCTATAATTATGTTTTCCCAACTCTTAAGGCTGGGGCTGTTTATGAGACAAAGTATCTTTTAGGTACTGCTACTGCTCGTCCATCTATTGCTAAGAGATTAGTTGAAATTGCTCTTGCAGAGGGCGCTGAGGCTATCTGTCATGGTTGTACTGGTAAAGGTAACGACCAGGTGAGATTCGAGTTGACTATTAAAGCGCTTGCACCTCATATGAAAATTATTGCTCCTTGGAGAATATGGGATATTAAGTCACGTGAGGAAGCTATCGATTATGCAACTGCTCGAGGTATTGAAGTACCAGTTAAGAAAAAGAGTCCATATAGTATGGATAGAAACCTATGGCACTTAAGCCATGAGGGTTGTGATTTAGAAGATCCATGGAATGAGCCTCAAGACGAGTTGTATCATATTGTTACTCCTCCAGAGAAAGCTCCGGATGTAGCTGAGTATGTTACTATCGATTTTGAAAAGGGTATTCCTGTTGCTGTTGATGGTGTTAAAATGGGTGGGGTTGAACTTATAACATTACTAAATGAAAAAGGTGCTAGAAATGGTGTTGGTATTGATGATTTAGTAGAAAATAGATTAGTTGGTATTAAGTCTCGTGGTGTTTATGAGAATCCAGGTGGACGTATTCTTTATACTGCTCATAATGATTTGGAATACTTGTGTCTTGATAGAGATACTTTCCACTATAAGGAATTAGTTGCCAAGCGTTATGCTGAGTTAGTATATTTTGGTCAGTGGTTCTCTCCTTTAAGAGAGGCTTTGGATGCTTTTGTTGATGAAACTCAACAGACTGTTACTGGTACTGTTCGTTTAAAACTTTATAAGGGTAACTGTACTATTGCTGGTTCTAAGTCAGATTATTCTCTTTATGATACTGATATTGCTTCATTCACTATGGATGAGGAGCTATACAATCATAAGGATGCTGAAGGGTTTATTAATTGTTTCGGGCTGCCACTTAAGATGAGAGCTTTGAAGCTTAATCAGAAAAAATAGGAGGAATATCATGGAAAAAGTTAATGTTCGTAGTTTAGTAATTTCAGCTATTTTAGCAGCTTTGGTAATTGTTTCTATATTTTTCATTAAGATACCTATGATTGGCCAGGGGTATGTACATATTGCAGATAGTTTTATCTTGATTGGTGCACTTCTAGGACCTTTTTATGGGTTCTTGGTAGGTGGGGTCGGAGCCTTGATGGCAGACTTATTGTCTGGATATGCGGTTTATGCTCCTTGGAGTTTACTTGTTCATGGACTGCAAGCTGTCTTGATGGCTCTTCTAATTGGAAAAATTGCCGATTTGACTTGGATTAAGTTCTTTATCGGTGGTTTAGTTATTAGTTTTTTAACAGTAGTATTAGGTTATGCTTTAGTTGAATACCTATTATCAGGTGGACAAATGGCCTTAGCTTTAGCTACAATTCCAATTAATTTCTTGCAAATTCTAGTAGGTACAGCAGTAGGTACTGCTCTATATATACCAGTTAAAAAATTATTTGCCTTGAATAAAACTAAATAGAAGATAATACTTAAATAGTAAATGGAGTCGTATAATACGACTCCATTTTTATTGGCAGGAAGAGATTTATTAGGGGGTAGGCATAAATTTATGTATTTAGTCCTTTAACAAGGTCCTAGCCCTATTTTGATAGGAGTGGACCACATGTTTAGGAGTTAGTATCTTAGCATCATCTCCGAACTGGAACAACCAGCCAAAGAAAGAGGTGGAAACGCAAATATTTATTGAAACCTGGAAATGATCATCATCTATTTTACTGATGGTCACATCCTTGCCGAACTTATCAAGAATAACATTGATTAAATGGTTCTTTAATTTAAGATTTACTCTTTCTTCCGGACCCCTAAACATAGAAAAAGTCTTTCTGGCATATTCACCTAAATCGAAGTTGATTGGAAGTGGCACAATATCTTCACTATCTGTAACAACGTTCTCCATTCTATCAATTCTAAAATTGGAAATATCATCATACTTATGATGATGAGCGATAACATAATAGTTTTCGTCATCCCAAAAAAGAGCATAAGGTGAAATTGTATAGGGGTCACCATTTTGACGATAAACCCTTTCCTTGTTAATATCATAGTCGAAATATTTAAATTTGATTTTCTTTCTTTCGGCGATGGCCAGATTAACAGCATCTACATTGTAGTAGACTTGTTCATTGATAGTCTTTACTCTGTTGCGAACTATGATGTTTCGTCGTATCTGCTTACTTTCATGATTACTCGAAAGCAAAGCCAGCTTTTTTATAAGGGTCTGGGATTTCTTTTCACTGATAAACTTGGCACTTGCAACAGCATCAGCCAATAGTTTTAATTCAGGCAATTGGAAATCACGCTCACAAATATAGTATCCTGTAGTTTTAGTCTTCTTGCAAATTATATCATGTCCAAACTTATTCAAAGCTTCAATATCTGAATAGACAGTCTTTCTTTCAACTTCGATATCATATCTTTTAAGCTCACTGATAATATCCTTAACGGTCAACATGTGATTCTCATCAGATTTCTCTAAAAGTATTTTTTGAAGATATAGAAGCTTCAACTTCTGATTAGCTGATTTTGGCATCATTACCTCCCCTTTAACATAATATTTAATACATCATAATTAATTATACACTATGAATAATCTTATTTCCTACAAAAAAGTAGTAAATTAAAATAATTATTAGTTTACATTGTAATAATATCAAATAATACTATCCAATAAACAGGATTCCTAATTGAAAAAAGCAGCTGGTTTTGTATATCTTTTACCTATCTTTAACCCTATATTTTAAAGGGTTTTTATGATATAATTAGGTAGTATATATTATAAAGAAAAAAGGAGAAAAAACGATAGATGGATGATCAAAAAAAAGCCCAAGCTTCAAGCTATAACGCAAGTCAGATTCAAGTGCTTGAAGGTCTAGAAGCAGTAAGAAAAAGACCGAGTATGTACATAGGCAGCACCAGTCTAAGAGGACTACATCACCTAGTATATGAAATTGTCGATAATAGTATCGACGAAGCCTTGGCAGGGTTTTGTGACAAGATTGACGTTATCATCGGAAAAGATAATGAAATAACGGTCAAGGATAATGGTAGAGGAATACCAGTAGACCTTCACCCGAAATTAAAAAAGCCGGCAGTAGAAATTGCACTGACAATACTGCATGCAGGTGGTAAATTTGGAGATGGAGGATACAAGGTATCTGGAGGTCTTCATGGTGTTGGTATGAGTGTTGTAAATGCCCTATCAACTTCATTGACAGTACAAGTAAGAAGAAACGGCAATGTATACGAACAAAGTTTCTCTAGAGGAAAGGTTACAACACCATTATCAATAGTTGAAGAAGGTATAATTGGTACTGGAACCCAGATATCATTTAAAGCCGATTCTGAAATATTCGAAGAAACAGAATATGACTTTCTAACTTTAAGTCATAGGATGAGAGAACTATCATTTCTAAACAAGGGAATAACAATCACCCTAAAAGATGAAAGAAGCGGAATTGAAGAAACCTTTCATCACGAAGGTGGTATCGTAGACTTCGTTCTCCACTTAAACAAAAATAAGGACCCTCTCTTTAAAGATCCACTTTTCATATTTGGTCATAAAGATGACGTAGAAGTTGAAGTAGCCTTCCAATATCATGACGGTTATGTTGAAAATCTATTGTCATACACCAATAATATTCATACCACAGAAGGTGGTACTCATGAGGTGGGCTTCAAGACTGCCTTAACTAGAGTGATGAACGATTATGGTCGTAAGAAAAACCTGATTAAGGAAAAGGAAGATAATCTATCAGGTGAAGATATTAGAGAAGGCCTTACTGTAGTTGTAAGTGTCAAGGTATTAAATCCTCAATTCGAGGGACAAACCAAGACCAAGCTAGGTAACAGTGAAGTAAGAGGTATTGTCGAGTCAATAGTTGGAGAAAAACTAGGAACATTCCTTGAAGAGACTCCTGCTGTAGGCAAGAAGATAATAGAGAAAGCTATGATGGCCAACAGAGCCAGAGAAGCAGCCAGAAAGGCTAGAGAATTAACAAGAAGAAAGAATGCACTAGAGTTTTCAGGACTTCCAGGTAAGCTAGCGGATTGTTCCAGCAACGACCCTGAAATGTGCGAAATATATATCGTAGAGGGAGATTCTGCGGGTGGTTCAGCCAAGACAGGAAGAGACAGAAACTTCCAGGCGATTCTGCCACTTAGAGGTAAAATTCTAAACGTAGAAAAATCCAGAATCGACAAAATTTTAGGAAACAATGAAATCAAGTCCATGATAACTGCTTTTGGCACTGGAATTGGTGAAGATTTCAACACTGATAAATTGAGATACAAAAAAATAGTTATCATGACAGACGCTGACGTCGATGGAGCTCACATTAGAACTCTATTATTGACTTTCTTGTTCAGATACATGAGACCACTAATAGAACTTGGTTATGTCTACATAGCTCAACCTCCACTTTTCAAAGTAAAAGTCGGCAAGGATGAAAGTTATGTTTACACTGACAGAGAACTTGAAGAAAAATTAAAAAATCTAGCAGAGGGATCTTATGCCCTACAAAGATACAAAGGTCTTGGAGAGATGAATCCTGAACAACTATGGGATACTACCATGGATCCAAACAAGAGAACCTTCCTGCAAGTTGCCATCGATGATGCAGCAGAAGCTGACAGTATCTTTACAGTCCTGATGGGAGACTTGGTTGAACCAAGAAAAGAATTTATTCAAAACAACGCTCATAAAGTGAGTAATCTAGATATTTAATGGAGTTAGAATGAAACCTGGTAAATTAACGATAGAACAATTAAAAAAAATTGTATTCCCATATACTGGTATAAGAAGGCCGGAAGTTCTTGTACACGCAGCAATTGGTGAAGATTGTGCAGTGTTGGATTTAAAAGATCAACTTTGCGTCATATCCACTGATCCAATAACTGGTGCCAGCAAGGATAACGGCTATCTTGGTGTTCATGTAGCTTGTAATGATGTTATAGCCAGTGGTGGTAAACCTCTTGGAATTCTTGTAACGCTACTTTTAAAGGAAGAGACAACCGAGGATGACATTAGGAAAATAATCGAGGGTACCAATAATGCCTGTAAGGAACTTGGTATTGAAATAATCGGAGGACATACGGAAATTACCTCCAGTGTCAAAGAAAGTATTCTTTCACTAACAGCTCTTGGAACCAAAGATAGAAAATATCTGGAAAATCAAGTTGCCATTGAAGAGGAAGATGAAATCATTTTGACAAAAGGTGGAGCTATTGAAGGCACTTCGATTCTCTATAGTGATTTTCCAGAGATTTTTGAAGGAAAAGTAGATGATAAATTAATAAAAGAGGGACAGAACATGTTAACCTGGCTTTCAGTATTAAAAGAAGGTGTAATAGCCATGGAACATGGTGCCAAGGTGATGCATGATGTCACTGAAGGTGGAGTGCTTGGCGGTGTTTATGAAATAGCCGAAAATACTGGATTAGGTGTTGAACTTTATGAAGATAACATCTATTTCCATCCAGCAACAAAAGCATTATTAAATATATTTCCTGATTTAGAACTATTAAGACTTATATCAAGTGGTTCTTTATTGATTGTTGGAAAAAAAGATAATGAGATAAGAAAGAAATTGAAAGAAGCCGGGGTAGAAAGTTTTTCTATCGGTAGTTTCACAAAGGATATGTCAAGATTATTGCACAGAGCAAATGGTGAAGTTATAGACATAGCTGAACCTAAAAGCGATGAGCTATGGTCAATTATAGATAAACTCAAAGAAAGATAGGAGTGGAGACATTGGAAAATTTCACCCATGGTAAAATATTACCAATAAACATCGAGACAGAAATGGAAAAATCATATATTGACTATGCGATGAGCGTTATAGTCGGCCGTGCTCTACCTGATGTTAGAGACGGAATGAAACCTGTACATAGAAGAATTCTCTATGCTATGCATGAATTAGGCATGGGTTCTGATAAACCTTATAAAAAGTCAGCCAGACTCGTCGGTGACGTTTTAGGTAAGTATCACCCACATGGTGATACAGCTGTTTACGATGCTATGGTAAGACTAGCCCAGGATTTTGCAACTAGATATTTATTAGTTGACGGTCATGGTAACTTTGGTAGTATTGACGGAGACTCAGCGGCAGCGATGCGTTATACTGAGGCTAGGATGTCCAAGTTAGCTGCAGAAATGTTATCTGATATAAATAAGGAAACTGTAAATTTTATTCCTAACTATGATGAGTCATTAAAGGAACCTACAGTATTTCCAGCAAAGTTCCCGGCACTTTTAGTTAACGGATCTTCTGGTATTGCAGTAGGTATGGCAACTAACATACCTCCTCATAATCTAGGTGAAGTTATAGATGGTCTTATTTCTTTGATTGATGATCCAGAGGTAACAATTGATACCTTGATGGAACATATCAAGGGGCCTGACTTTCCAACTGGAGCCCATATTATAGGTATGGCTGGTATTGTTTCTGCCTATAGGACTGGAAGAGGTTCAGTTCGTATGAGAGGAAAATCCCATATTGAACATAATGCTAAAAATGGTAAGCCAAGAATTATAATTACTGAAATACCTTACCAAGTTAATAAATCCAAACTAATTGAAAAAATAGCCGACTTGGTTAGAGAGAAAAATCTTGAAGGTATAACAGACCTAAGAGATGAATCAGATAGAAGAGGTATCAGAGTAGTTATAGAGCTGAAAAAAGATGCCAATCCTCATGTGATCTTGAACCAATTATACAAACATACCCAGCTTCAAGATACTTTTGGAGTTATAAACCTGGCAATTGTTAAGGGTAAACCTGAAGTTTTGAACTTGAAGGAAATGCTATATTATTACCTAGAACATCAAAAAGAAGTCTACATTAGAAGAACGCAGTTCGATTTAAGAAAGGCTGAAGAAAGAGCACATATTGTTGAAGGTTTAAGAAAAGCCATAAACAATATTGACGAAGTTATTGAGATTATTAAAAAGTCTGCTGATATAAAGATTGCAAGAAGCAACTTGATGGATAGAATCGGCTTAAGTGAAATACAAGCTAATGCTATTCTTGAAATGAGATTAAGTAAAATTACTGGTCTTGAAAGAGAAAAACTTGAAGATGAATACAAGGATTTATTGATTAAGATTGCTTTCTTCAAGGAAATACTTGCTGATGAAAAGTTGCTGATGTCCTTGATAAAAGATGATTTAACAGAAGTAAAAAGAAAGTATGCCGATGCTAGAAGAACAACTATTCTTCCTGCTGAAGGTGATTTTGTAATTGAAGATTTAATTGCTGAAGAAGATGCGGTTATCACAATAACTAATACCGGATATATAAAAAGAATGGCTCTTAGCCTATATAAGAGTCAACAAAGAGGTGGAGCGGGCAAAAAAGCCTTAACCAAGAAAAATGATGATTTTGTAGAACATCTGTTTGTAACTACAACTCATAATTACTTGATGTTCTTTACTAATAAGGGTAGAGTACTAAGACTAAAAGTTCATCAGATACCTGACTCAAGTAGACAAGCAAAAGGTAATGCGATTATCAACTTATTAAATATTACAGGTGATGAGAAGGTGTCAGCTATTATTCCTATTAAGGAATATGATCCAGAGAAATATCTGTTTGTGGCAACCAAAAATGGTGTTGTTAAGAAGAGCTCTCTGGCTGCTTATGATAGTCCAAGAAAAGATGGCTTGATTGCTGTAAATCTTGATGATGGTGATGAGTTGATTGGTGTTCGTCTAACAAATGGCCTGGAAGATATTATTCTAGCAACTAAAAAAGGTGTAAGTATCTGTTTCGCTGAAAAGGATGTTCGTCCAATGGGTAGAACTGCCAGAGGTGTAAAAGGTATCAATCTTGAAAAAGGTGATGAGGTTGTTGGTCTGGTTGTGGCCAAAGCTGGTTCAACCTTATTGGTGATTACTGAAAATGGTTATGGTAAGAGAACCAAGTTAAGTGAATATAGAACTCAAACCAGAGGTGGTAAAGGTTCAAGAGCTATTGCCAAATCTTCTAGAAATGGTAATTTAGTTGGTATCATGAATGTGGATGATGGTGATGATATTATTGTTGTTTCCATGGAAGGTAAACTAATTAGAATGAGTGTTATCAGTATTTCTGTAATTGGTAGAGTTACACAAGGTGTCAAGGTAATGAATTTACCTGATACTGATAAGATTGTTGCTATTGGTAAAGCACTAACAGAAGACGATGGTGATGATATTAGTGATATAGAAGTTATTGATACTGTTGCTAAAGATGGGGAAGAAGGACTGATTTAATGTTAGATATTAGATTGATTTTAGAAGATAGATTGATGGTTGAGGAAAATCTGGCCCGTAGGGGTAAGAGGATCGACTTAAGCAATATTGTTGCCTTGGAAGAGGAAAGAAAATCTAAACTACAGATTACTGAAGAGAAAAAAAGTGTCAGGAATCAAGTTTCTAAGGATATTGGTAGACGTAAGGCAGGTGGTGAGAATCCTGCGGCCATAATGAATGAGATGCGTGTACTGGGAGATGAGATTTCTGAACTAGATATTCTGATAAGGGATATTGAAGTAAAGCTAAGGGATGAGTTGTCGAAACTACCTAATCTTGTTGATGAGTCTATTCCAGTTGGAGCGGATGAGTCAGCTAATATTGAAGTTAAAAGAGTTGGAGAGATTCCAACTTTCAACTTTTCACCAAAGGATCATCAGGATTTAGGTGTTGCTCTTGATATTATGGATTTTGAAAGAGGTAACAAGGTAACTGGTCCAAAGTTTGTCTTTATGAAGGGTCTTGGTGCAAGATTAGAGAGGGCTTTGATGAATTTTATGCTTGATTTCCATGGTAGTCGTGGTTTCAAGGAAGTTTATAGTCCTTTCCTGGCTAATGAAGATAGTTTTTATGGAACTGGTCAGCTTCCTAAGTTTGGTGAGGATATGTATAAGATTGAAGAGTATGGTTTCTATCTTATACCTACAGCTGAGGTTCCTTTAACTAATATGTACAGAGATGAGATCATAAAGGAACAGGATTTACCGATTAAGCTTTGTGGTTTTACTCCATGTTTTAGATCTGAGGCTGGTTCAGCAGGCAGGGATACGAAGGGTCTTATAAGGATGCATCAGTTCAGTAAGGTTGAAATGGTGCAGTTTGTTAAGCCTGAAAATGGTGAGACTGCCCTGGATGAACTTGTTGAGAGTGCCGGTGGTATTTTATCTGCCTTGGGTCTTCCTTATAGGGTTGTTGTATTGTCTACTGGCGACATTGGTTTTGGTTCTGCCAAGACTTATGACTTGGAGGTTTATCTTCCTAGTTATGATGGCTATAAGGAGATTAGTTCTTGTAGTTTGTATACTGATTTCCAAAGTAGAAGGTCAAGGATAAGGTATAGAAATGAAAATGGCAAGAATCAACTGGTTTATACTTTGAATGGATCTGGTCTAGCTATAGGTCGGACTATTGCTGCTATTGTTGAGAATTATCAGCAGGCAGATGGTACTATTAGAGTCCCAGAGGCTTTGGTTCCATATTTGGGTGTTGATATTATAAGATAGTTAAGATAAAATAGAGGGACGTGGAGAAGTGGCTGAGTGGCTGATGGCGTTCGCCTGGAAAGCGGATATAGGGTGTTAAAAGCTCTATCGAGGGTTCGAATCCCTCCTTCTCCGCCATGGCTGTACTAGATGGGGAACTAGCGGTTCCTTGTAACTCCAAATCCGCTATAGGGAGATCGAATACCTGCTTTGAGGGACTCGCAAAGAGAGATTTTGTTTAAAGAAGTGGTGTTGATACTTGAGCTTTTTGAAGCTGTAGCCCATGAATCCTGTCAGGACCGGAAGGTAGCAGCAGTAAGTGGTGTCTGTGGTCTGTCGAAGATTACTTAAGGGGAGCTAACCTTTACGCATATTTCTAGTTGTTGGTTTCGAGGGTGGGGTACAGTCAACTTTTTTAAATGGAGGGTAGATTATGGAAGAAGAGAATTTGACCCAAGGTGAAAAGATAGTAGCCGGACTTTCATATATTATATTTTTCTTGCCTTATATGAATGGTAATAAGAAGAACTTTAATAAGTTTCATGCCAATCAGGGTTTGCTTTTACTAATAATTGTTATGTTTGCTAATGCGGTGAATATAGCTGTTAGTTATTTTCCTATTTTGTATTGGGTGAGTATTTTTCTTTTTTCTTTTTATATAATTTTTCTTTTTGTATATGGGGTGCTTAGTGCTTCAGCAGGTGAGATGAAGGAGTTTCCTTTGATTGGGAAGATTAAGTTGCTTAAATAGAATATAAATATTATTAGTGATTAAGAGAATCAGGTTTTGATGCCTGGTTCTTTTTTTGTCATTAAATATTCAGCTAAAGTTCAGGATAAGGTCAATAGATATTCATTTAAGATATATATACTGTACTAGAATAGTATTATAAAGTGAAGGAGAGAATTTGAATGTACATTATTAAAAATGCAATGAAAAACATTTCTAGAAGTCTAGGGAGGAATATCCTGATTGGTATTATAGCTTTTGTGATTGCAATTTCATCAACAGTTGCTTTGTCTATTAAACAATCAGCAATTTCTGCTGAAGAAGAGGCTTTGAAAGGTCTTGTAATTACTGCAAGTATATCTGTTGATCGTCAGAAATTGCAAAGTGAGGCGGGGACTGATCGAGAACTTATGATGGAATTAACCAATAGTGTTGGAATACTTTCATTGGAAGAATTGCAGAAGTATGCAACATCTGAATATGTTTCAACATTTAATTATACTATTGAAAGTTCTGTAGCTGAAAATGATGAATTTGAAGCATATACAGAAACTGAAGAGGTTGTTCAAGCTGATCCAACGAGTAATACAAAAATCGATACTAATATTGGAGTCCCTCATACTAATTTAGGAGGTTTTTCAGGTATTGGACAACAAGGAGATTTTACAGTTGTCGGGTATAATGATGAACCTGGGATGAGTGATTTTATAAATGGTCAAAATAAAATAACTGATGGTAGTATATTTAATTTCACCGCAGACTATACTTGTATAATTAGTGATACTTTGGCTGTCTATAACGAGATTGGAATTGGAGATACTATTACAATAAAAAATCCTAATTTAGAAACAGAGATTTATACATTGACAGTTTCTGGTATATATAGTTCTACTTTAACTAGTGATGATGTTGATTTAAAGTTTTCTGCAGCACAGGATCCGGCTAATCAGATTTATACCAGTTATAATACCCTTTCTTTATTAGCAGCTACATCTTCTGAAAATGCTACAGTTAGTACTAATGATGATGGTGTTGAAGTTACTACAGCACTAAGGTCAACTGTTGCCGGTGTATATTCATTCTCTAATATTGAAAACTACGAGAGTTTTAAAGCTAGTCTTACAAGTATGGGCTTGGGAGAATATTATTCCTTAAACTCTAGTGATTTAAGTAACTATGAAAATAGCTTGACACCTATTAAAAATTTAAGTGACTTTGCTGATTTGTTTTTAGTTTTGGTTTTAGGTATAGGTGGAGTAATACTTGTTGTTTTGAATATATTTAATATTCGTGAAAGGAAGTATGAAGTTGGTGTTTTGACTGCTATTGGTATGAAGAAGTTTAAGGTAGCTTTACAGTTTATGACCGAATTGTTTATGGTTACGTTTCTAGCAATAATCTTTGGTACCATAGCTGGGGCATTTTTATCTGTACCTATAGCTGATAAACTTCTGCAAAATCAGATTACAGCTCAGGAGACTACACAGTCACAACAGGAAGAAAATTTTGGTAGGCCTGGAATGGGCGGAGGTTTAGGGGGAGGTCTTGGTATTCCAGTAGAAGAGGATGTTAATTATCTTGATAGTATTAATGCAGCTACTGACGTTAGTGTTATTGCTCAATTAATGGGTATAGGTCTTTTACTAACTGTGATTAGTAGTCTTGGTGCTATAGTGTTTATTGTCAGGTTTGAACCACTTAAAATATTAAGTAATAGAAATTAGGAGGAAGATATGAGTATATTAAAACTAGAAAATTTAACCTATTCCTATGACGGGAGTAAAAATAGTATATTAAAGGGTATAAGTAGAGAATTTGAAAAAGGTAGTATTTATGCTATAGTTGGGAAATCTGGTGAAGGTAAGACCACTACCCTTTCTTTGTTATCTGGCTTGACTAGTCCAAGTGAGGGAAATATATATTTTGATGGACAGAATTTAAAAAATATTGATAAGTATAGGTATAGAAATACTATGGTGGGGGTTATTTTCCAGGGGTATAATTTATTGCCTCAATTAACTGCTGAGGAGAATGTTGTTTTATCTCTTGATCTTACTGGTAAGAAAATAAGAAATAAAAAGGAAGTCGCCAGGAAAGCTTTGTTATCTGTAGAACTTGATAATGAAAAGGCTAAAAGAAGAATTCTTAAACTTTCTGGTGGAGAACAACAAAGAGTAGCAATTGCTAGAACACTTTGTTATGAGCCGGATATTATTTTAGCTGATGAGCCTACTGGTAATTTAGATAACGATACTGGTGATGGGATTATGAATATTTTTAAGAAATTGGCTAGAGAAGAGAATAAGTGTGTGATTATTGTGACTCATTCTGATAAGGTGGCAAGTTTTGCCGATAAGGTGATTACATTAAAAAATGGTCTTATGGTATAAGAATTCAGTTAATTTTCAGTAAGTAATCAGTCCTGCAACATATTAATGTTATATGTTATAGTTATAGTAATGTAGATGAGTTAATGAGGTGAAGAGTATGGCAAGAATATTAATATGTGATGATGAGGATGGTTTAAGAGCTGTTATAAAAAGATATGCTGTTTTTGAAGGTTATGAGGTTAGTGAAGCAAGTAATGGCATGGAGGCTGTGGAAATTTGTCGTAAGGAAAGTTTTGACATTATAATTATGGATATTATGATGCCGGAGCTTGATGGTTTTTCTGCAGTGAAAGAGATTAGGAAGACTAGTAAGACTCCAATTATTATGTTATCAGCTAGAGGTGAAGAGTATGATAAGGTACTTGGTTTTGAACTAGGTATTGATGATTATGTGGTTAAGCCATTTTCTTCTAAGGAGATAATGCTACGTATTCATGCTATTCTTAGAAGAACTAGTGGTAGGGAAACTAATGAGATTGGTGATGAGGCTCATTTTATTTTTCATAAAGAGGGACTTAAAGTTGACATGACGGCCTATAAGGTTTTTGTTGATGATGTGGAATCTAAGCTGTCTCCTAAGGAGTATGAGATTCTTTTCTTTTTGATTAGGCATAAGAATATTGCTATACCTCGTGAGAAGTTATTGACTGAGGTTTGGGGTTATGATTATTTTGGTGATGATAGGACTCTTGATACTCATATGAAGCTTCTGAGGAAATCACTTGGTGTTTATGGTGAGTATATTAAAACCTTGCGTGGTCTTGGTTATAGATTTGAGGGTTAGTAATGAAGAATTTTGGCAATAAAATTAAACTTAAATGGAGAGTGTTTAGTTATCTTCTTGGTTTTTCTGCTTTGTTGCTGGTAGTATTGTGGCTTTTTCAAACTATTTTCTTGAATGATATGTATAGAATTACAAGAATGTGGGAGATTGAGAAGGCTGTTGCTGAGGTTAGGGAGAATATTGATAGTTCTGAACTTGAGGATATTATTGTAGAACTTTACCAGGAAAAAGAAATTTACATAACGGCTAGTAATGAGTTTGCACCTCCTCAAAGGATGGAGGCTATGGGTTCTGCCAGGCGTCGTATGGAGACTATTACTAAGGAGTATACTTTTTATTTAGAAAGTGGTGAAGAGGTATCTTTGACTTTTTATGCGATTATAACTCCTGTTAATGCTACGGTTTCTACTTTGCAGTTTCAACTTGTTTTGATTACTTTATTTATGGTGATCTTATCTGTTGGATTGGCAGTTATTTTGTCCCGTAAGATTTCTAGGCCTATTGAGCATATTAATGCTAGTGCTAAGAATCTGGCTAAGGGTGATTATGAGACTAGTTTCGCTGGTGAGGGTTATTTGGAGATCAGTGAGTTGTCAGATACTTTGAATTTTACGGCTTTGGAGTTGTCTAAGGTAGAAAAGCTTCGTCGTGAGTTGATTGCTCATATTTCTCATGATTTGCGTACTCCTTTGAGTTTGATTTATAGTTATGCGGAGATGATGCATGATTTTCCTGATGAGATTACTGGAGAGCAGACTAGGGTTATTATGGATGAGACTAGTAGGTTGTCTTCTTTGGTGGATGATGTGCTTGATATTTCCAGGTTTGAGTCGGGTGTTCCTTCGTTGAATATTTCTAAGTTTAATTTAACTAATACTTTAAAAGGTGCTGTTGACCGGGTTAGTGAATTGGTTAAGGTTGATGGTTTTTTGTTGAATTTTGTTAGCAATGGGGATGTTTTTATTAGTGCTGATGAGTTGAAGGTAACTCAGGCTTTCTATAACCTGTTAATTAATGCTATTAATTATACTGGTGATGACAAGGTTGTTACTATTACTCAGACTGCTTTTATTGATAAGGTAAGGGTTGAGGTTAGTGATTCTGGTGAGGGTGTTGATCCTTTGCATTTACCTTATATCTGGGAGCGTTATTATAAGGTGGATAAGAATCATAAGCGTCCTATTACTGGAACTGGTCTTGGTTTGTCAATAGTTAAGAAAATTATAGAGTCTCATGGTGGTCAGTGTGGTGTTGATTCTGTTGTTGGAGAGGGTAGTACTTTCTGGTTTGAATTGAAGCTTAATGTTGATGAGGAAAAGACTGGGAAAGAATAGAAATATTTGAATGATTATATTAGTGATATAAAGTAGAAGAAGAAGCATTTTTAATGCTTCTTCTTTTTATTTGTCATTCTATATTTTTGATCATCAAAATATGGGAACAATCACCATCAAGATAGCTTTTTCCAATAGTACGATAACCATGTTTTTCATAGAAGCCTTGTACTCTACATTGGGCAGAAAGTTCTATAGAAGTAGCACCACATTGTTTAGCCTTTTCTTCGAGTGAAGTTAAGACAATACTGCCTAAATTAAGATTACGATAATCTGAAAGAACCGCCAAACGACCAATAATATAAATACTTTGAAAAGGATCCTTTTGGTACAAACGACCTGTAGCTACAGGCTTCCCTTCTATATATAGAAGAAGATGAAATGAAATATTATCAATAGCAACATCATCAAACTCATCTTTAAAACCCTGCTCTTCTACAAAAACAATCTCCCTGATAGAACGAAGATCATCATTTAGTTGTGTGAAAAATTGTTTCTCAATGTTCATCTTGTTATCCTCATGCTATAGAATTCTTAACCAACTTATACAACAATCTCGTGCCATAACCAGTAGCACCCTTGCTGAAATAACCATCAGCCTCTTCAGTCCAGGAAGGACCCGCAATATCAATATGCAACCAAGGAGTATCACCAACTACTGAACCAAGAAAAAGCCCAGCAGTAATAGTACCGGCAAAACGACCACCACTATTATTTAAATCAGCGTAGGGAGTTTCAATCAACTTCTTAAAATCCTCATCATGAGGCAGTTCCCAGACTCGCTCACCAGTATCATTGGCAGCTGTCTTTAACTCACTCATAAACTCATCACTATTTGTAATAACTGCAGCAATCTTTTGACCAAGAGCCACCTCAGCAGCACCAGTCAGGGTAGC
>JBGSJN010000012.1:0-4830 GCA_041741995.1 Bacillota bacterium | reverse complement strand
CACCTTGTGGTCTAGATTGTTGTGGTGGTCTGTCACCTTGTGGTCTAGATTGTTGTGGTGGTCTGTCACCTTGTGGTCTAGATTGTTGTGGTGGTCTGTCACCTTGTGGTCTAGATTGACCAAATTGCTGTCTTTCAGGTGCTTTCTTGACAATAATCTCTTCAATTACTCTATCATTTTTTTCTGCAGCCTTTTCAGCAGCTTTTTCTTCTGCTGCTCTATTTTTAGAAATTGTTTTTTCAATTTCCGCTCTTTTTTCTTCTTCTTTTTTATGGGCTTTCTCTCTAAGTTGACCATAATAGCCTTCAATTTTAGATACATCCTCATCTGACAATACACTCATGTGTGACTTTGCAGGTATATTTAATTTTTCTAAAATCCAGACAATTTCTTTATTTGTAACGCCCTTTTCCTTGGCTAGTTCATATATTCGTTTAGACATTTTATTTCTCCTTTTCTATAGCTTCAAATTAATTGGAGCTAATCTGGTTGGTTAATTCAACAATTATGTCATCAGACAATTTCTCCCCTAATGCTCTTTCAATGGCCTTTTTCCTTATTGCCTCTTTTAGACAATCAACATTATGACAAATATATGCCCCTCTGCCAGGTTCTTTACCTTTTTTATCAATTACCAGAACTCCGTCAGGTCGTCTTACAACTCTTATTAAATTCTGCTTATCAGTTTTTATGCCACATCCTAAACATGATCTTTGTGGGATTTTTCTTGTTTTAACCATTGTTTATATATCCTTTAAATCCTTTACTTGTTCATCACTTAAAATATCAATTTTCCAACCAGTTAATTTGGCAGCTAATCTAACATTCTGTCCATCTTTACCTATAGCAAGGGAAAATATATCTCTTGAAACTAAAACCTTTGCTTCATTAATATCTTCTTTTAAAACTATATCCAGTATTGAAGCAGGTGCTAAGGCATTACAGATATAATCTTCAATCTTTTCTGAATACTCGATAATATCAATCTTTTCTCCATTTTCCTTGGAACTTCCTAATTCATTAAGAACATTTCCGATTCTACTGCCTCTTGTCCCAATACATGCACCAACCGGATCAACATTTTCCTGTGTGCTATATACGGCTATTTTTGTTCTTGAACCAGCTTCTCTTGCTATACCCTTAATCAATACAGTACCATCATGGATTTCAGGGACTTCAAGTTCAAATAGTCTTTTAATTAAGTCCTTGTGTCTTCTAGATATTGTTATCACTGGATTTTTGGTTGTCTTCTTCACATTTACTAAGTATACCTTTAATCGTTCTCCAATATGGTATCTTTCATTTTCCACTTGTTCCTCTGGAGGAAGAATTACCTCTCCATTGCCAATTGTTAAGAATACATTGTATTTACCACTATTTTCATCATCTTTATTTGCAGGTGAAATTCTTGATATTACCCCCGTAACAAGATCTTTTTCTTTTTTTGAAAATTCATCGAAAATGTTAGTTCTTTCAATTTCTCTGATTTTTTGTGTAATAATTTGTTTTGCAGTCTGAGCAACCATTCTTCCCATGGTTTTAGTATCCATTTCAACTTCTTCTTTAATTATCTGCCCAATAGGTACATCACCAAACTTAGCTTTTGCTTCTTCCGTAGAAACCTGACTATCAGGGTCTGTAACCTCTTCTACAACTTCTCTCATGAAATATATTTTAATTTCACCATTAGTTCTGTTAAGTTCTGCTTTAAAATTATCATATGGTGACTTTACATCCAACTTTTCATGCTTATGGTCAGTTGCATGTTTTCTTTTTAGACCCATAACAATTGCAGTTTCAATTGTTTCAAAAAGCATTTCAGAACTAATACCTTTATCACTTTCTAAATCTTTGACTGCTTCAATCAATTTCTCGTTCATATTACCCTCCTAAAAATCCAATAAAATATTAGCTTTACTAACATTTGCTTTTTCAAAAGCTATTTCTATATCATTAACATTCAATATCAACTCATCATTATAGCTTACAAGAATGCCTATATACTTTTTCTTCTTATTTATCGGTTTATAGAGGCTTACCTCTATATTTTCCCCAATATTATTTAAATAATCTTCATCTTTTCTTAAAGGTCTCTCAAGACCTAGTGAAGATACTTCAAGAATATACTGTGTTTTAACATCTTCTCTCTCATCAAGAATAGGCTCTATATGTCTACTAACTTTTTCACAATCGTTAATATCTATACCTTCAGGCTTATCTATAAAAAACCTTAAAAACCAATCTTGACCTTCTTTGATATACTCTACATATACAAGCTCATAGCCAAGTTCTTGAACTACAGGCTTGAAATCATCTTCAATCTTTTGACTTATTGACATTCACAAATCTCCTTCTTTAAACGAAAAAAGTGGGCTTTCCCACTTTTTCAAACTAATCTACTTCTAAATTATATACCTTATCCTAGGTAAAAGCAATGTTTAATCCTTTTTTTTTGCTCTAGGATGAGCATTGTCATAGGTCTTCTTTAATTGATTCTTAGTAATATGAGTATATATTTGCGTTGTTGATAAGCTTTCATGTCCTAAAAATGTCTGAACTACCCTTAAATCTGAACCTCTTTCAAGGAGGTGAGTCGCAAAACTATGTCTAAAAGTATGAGGTGAAATATTCAAGGTGGTTGATACCATCTTAATATAATTATCAAGTAGGGTTCTAACACTACGATCTCCTAAGCGCTTTCCTCTTATACCATAAAATAAATACTCACCCTTGTCCTCTAGAAAGCCCGATTTAAGATAATCTCTAATGGCTAAAATAGCATAATTTCCTATAGGCACTACCCTTTCCTTTTTGCCTTTACCAATAACATTAATAGTCCCAAGATCTAAATCTATATCTTTCAATTTTATAGATACTAACTCACTAACCCTTATACCTGAGGCATAAAGCACTTCCATTATAACTCTATCTCTTAAACCAATAGGTGTATTTAGATCAGGAGCTTTCAGCAAGGATTCTATTTGGTACTCATACATGAACTTAGGAAGGCTCTTCTCTAATTTAGGAGATATTATATGAACCATTGGATTAGTCTCAATTAATTCCTGTCTATTTAAAAACTTAAAAAAAGATTTTAATGTTGCAATCTTTCTAGATAGTGTCCTTTTTTTATAGTTATTTCTATTCAAGAAATTTATAAATCTTCTAATTAAATGATGATCAATTAAACTGAAGTCAATTTTAAAATCTACAACCTGTTCTTCTTCATCATATATAGGCAAGATATTTTCCACATTGGCATTTAACCAAATTGCAAAAACGCTTAAATCTTTACTGTATGCTTTAACTGTATTCCCTGAATAACGTCTTTCATTTTGTAGATAATCGATAAATTCTTCAACCATATTACTGAAACTATCCATTTATTAATTCCCTTTTAAAATCTTCCAAGAATTTAAGACTGCGATTAGCTAGTATTTGTTTCTTCATTTTTTTATCTCTAATTTTCTCCTCTAATTGAGGTAAAAGACCAAAATTTGCATTCATCGGCTCAAGCTTACGATCACCTTTATCTGTAGTTATATACTTCATAAGTGCACCAATCATAGTTTCCTCAGGTATATTTAAATATTCCTTGTCATTAAGCATTCTTTCAATTTGCATAGCACAAACTAAGCCGCTTGCTGTACTTTCAACATAACCTTCGACTCCTGAGATTTGACCTGCTATAAAAATATTACTAAACTTCTTAAGATTACCAAAGATATTCAAAACCTTCGGACTATTGATAAAAGTATTGCGATGAACAACACCATATCTAAGTATTTCTGCATTCTCTAATCCTGGTATCATACCAATTAATTCCTTTTGGGAAGGAAATACTAAACCAGTTTGAAATCCAACAAGATTATACATAGTCTTACTTTCATTTTCAGCCCTTAGTTGAACAACTGCATGATGTCTTTCACCTGATTTACTTAAGCCAACAGGCTTCAGCGGCCCAAACAACAGGGTCTTTTCTCCTCTTTTAGCCATTTCTTCAATTGGCATACAACCTTCAAAGTATTTTTCTTTTTCCCCTTCAAGATGAGGTATATTTTTTTCACTATTCATTAATTTTTGATAAAAAGTAATATATTCTTCCTCATTCATCGCAGCATTTAAGTAGTCCGTCGGATTACCCTTGTCGTATCTACTGGCAAAGAAAACTTTTTCCATATTAATAGAGTCTGCTGCAACTATAGGGGCTGAACCATCAAAAAAATAACAAAACTCATCACCTATTAATCTTTTAAGTTCACTTAATATTGAACCCTCGGTTAATGGGCCTGTAGCAATTATCGTCACTTTTGATTCATCTAATTCTTTAACTTCTTCTTCAAAAACCTTGATATTTGGGTGATTATATATCTTATCAGTAATATATTGTGAGAATTTGTTTCTATCCACAGCTAGTGCACCACCTGCTGGCACCATATTATTTATAGCCGCTTCCATAATTAAACTTTCAAGTTCCAAAAGTTCTTTCTTCAATAGTCCTACACCTTGTGTTATATCATTACCTCTAAGAGAATTACTACAAACAAGTTCAGCTAATAGTTCAGATTTCTGAGCTTCATTTTTTTCAAGCTTTTTTTTCTCGAATAAATTGACTTTAATCCCTCTTTGGGCTAGATAAAATGCTGCTTCACAACCGGCAAGTCCACCACCAATTATATTGACTTCCTTCATTATTCATCACCTTCTTGTGACTTCTTTCTATTATATTTACAACTAGAACAAGCAATAATCTTACCCTTATCCAATAGAATAGCACCACAATCTGGGCATTTTTCATTTATCGGTCTACTCCAAAAAGAAGTGTTGCAC
>JBGSJN010000011.1:0-17926 GCA_041741995.1 Bacillota bacterium | reverse complement strand
CCCTCTCCATTGATTGAGCCACCGATTATATCATCATCAACACCCTTATCAACTGGTACTGATTCTCCTGTTATCATGGCTTCATCAACAGAAGATTGTCCTTCATAGACAATTCCATCAATCGGTATTTTCTCTCCTGGTTTAATCAGCACCTTATCTCCCGCAGTCAATTTATTAACTGATTTATCAATAATATCTCCATTATTATCTATAAAATGGGCAGTCTCAGGCATGAGTTTAATAAGCTCAGCCAGTGCTTTTGATGCTCCCATTACTGATTTCATTTCTATCCAATGTCCTAGTAACATAATTACAATCAAGGTAGCCAGTTCCCAAAAAAAATCACTCCCCGTTAGGATAAAAACCGTCAGAGAGCTATAAATGTACGCTACTGTTATTGCCATAGCGATTAAGGTCATCATGGCTGGTGATTTTTCTTTCAATTCTCCTACAGTTCCTTTTATGAAGGGCATGCCACCATAAATATAGAGTATTGTAGATAGAGTAAATAACAGGTATGAATCTCCATTGAATCTTAAATTTATATTAAGAAACATCTGAATCATCGGTGATAGTATCAGGATAGGTATAGTAAGTATAAGTGAAACAATGAACCTCTTCTTAAAATCATCCACCATCATTTGATGGTGATCATGCTCTTTATGTTCCATCATACTTTTATCATTCTTATGATTTTCATGACTATTTTTTTCTTGATTCATAGTAATACCTCATTTCTTTTTCTCCATCATCTACCATTGTAATCTTGTTTTCTTCAAATGTAGTATTCTTCCTAATGATTCGTCTATTCTTGTCTCACTGATTTCACCACCAGCAATAGCATTTAAAATACCAGTATAGGCTAAATTAAAATCCTTTGGCATTAAGAGGATGTCCACTCCTGCCTGAATTGCTAAGATGGCTGCCTTGTCACTGCTGAAATTTTGACTGATTGCACCCATACTTAGAGAATCAGTTATAACCACTCCCTTGAAACCTAAGTTATTTCTTAATACCTCGTTTATCATAAAAGGTGATAGTGAAGCCGGAGTATTATCACCAATGATGTTAGGAACTGAAATATGAGCCATCATCACCATACCTGCACCCGCTTCAATTCCTTTTTCAAAGGGAATAAGCTCTGCTACTTCTAATTCTGCTAAGGTCTTATTGGTCATTGCAAAACCAAAATGAGTATCATGGGTTGTATTACCATGTCCAGGAAAGTGTTTTAAACTTACAACAATATTATGCTCATTAAAGCCTTTCATTTCCTCTAATACCATATCAGCAACCACCATCGGATCAGAAGAGAAAGCCCTTTCCCTGACTACCTTATTGGCAGAATTAGTATAAACATCAGCTACTGGAGCATAATTAAGATTAAAACCCAACTCTTGAAGATAGGTTCCAATAGTACTACCAAGAATATAGGCTTCTTGAACTGTTTGAAACTGATTCAGGTTTTTAAATCTGTTAACATTAAAGTTTTGGTTATTAGCTATTCTACTAACTATTCCACCTTCTTCATCTACACTAAAGAATAGAGGCACCTCATTACCTTGACTGTTTATCACCTTAGTGTTGTTGATCATTGTTTTAGTTTGTTCAGTGGTTATGAGATTTTTGGCAAAGTAAATTAGTCCTCCAACCGGGTATTTAATGAGGGCTTCTTGTGTCCCTATCTCAGCCACTGTAGTCTCTAGTCCATTTGTTAGTACTTCAGGAGTTATTATAAATAGTTGGGCTACCTTTTCTTCTATGGTCATACCTTCAATTAACAATTTAATTTCTTCAGCTGTTCTTAGAGCTTGTATTTCTTCCTGAGTAGGTTTTTTTTCATTTTCTTTCTTAACAATATCATTATTTTCAATGATGCTTTTTAAGAAGAAAAGAGCAAGTACAATTAAAGCAAGGGTTATAATAGGAAGAAGTTTTCTTCCTACACTAATCTCTCGCTTTTTTATGTGCTTTTTATTAGTCATTTTGTCGTCCTCATCAGCATCATCTTTTAAGATTATTATACTCCTACCAGAATAATATTTCATCTTAAGAGAATTCGACATAAAAAACAACAGGCGAGAATAAAACCTCAGCCTGTTGTTTTTTAATTTATAGGATATGATTTAAGGATACTTTAATGTGGTAATTAATGTTTCCCACGTTTTTCATTATAATACTAAAACCATAATATTAAAATGCATTTTCATTATGTTTTCATAAAATGTTTTTATGTTAAATCGTATCATATAAAATTGTAAAGTAAAGTATTCTACAATTTATAGGATATAATTCAAGGTTACTTCAAATCAGAAAACAAAACATAAGCACCTTTATAAATATCATTGAACTTTGTTTTAAATTCTTTTGTTTGAGTTATTTCTACAATTGCTTTTGCCCAAGGTGTATCTTCATCCCCTTCATCAACTACAAGTCCAGTTGGGAAGTTAACAGATTGACCATCATCAGCAATATATGATGCTGCATCAATACCAGCATTTTTCATTACAGATGAGAAACCAATAGTAGCATCGGCATCCTTATATGATGAAGCAGTAGCTGTAGTTTCCACCTCTGAGAACTTAAGATTTTTGGTGTTTTCTACAACATCAAGAGTTGTGAAAAAATCACCTTTCTTTTCTCCTAGTTTAATCAAGCCTACCTTCTCCAATAGTTTTAATGATCTTTGCATATTATCTGGATCATTTGATATTGTTATAGTTGCATTCTTAGGTATTTGATCAACAGAATCATATTTGGAAGAATAAATCCCAAAAATAGAAGCATACATATATGGTTCTACCATCACAAGTTTTGAATTATTTTGTTGATTAAAGGTTTTTATCCAAGGTAGATGATTTAACATCAAACCATCGATACTTCCATCTTTTAAGGCAATAGCAGGTAAGTTATTCCCATCAAATACAACAACTTCCATTTCATAACCTTTTTCTTTCATCATTTCACTAACAACTTTAACAGCTGGTTCGTTTAAAGGCATACAACCAATTTTGAATTCTTTTTTATCACTAGAATCCACCTCAGCCTTTTTTCCACATCCTACTAAAAACGTAGCCATTATAGCTACAATCATTAGAGATACAATCATTTTTTGAGTTTTTTTCATTTAGCATTTCCTCCTCTAATTATTTATGTTAACTTTTTTTAACCAATCCACCCTTATATACTTTATCGTCATAATTTGAATTGTATATAATCTTTAAATCTTCATTCAGATTCAATCCTGAATTATCCCATCTATCTTCTATTTTCTTTTTATTTATATTTCTTTCCAGCGGATTCATAGTCTTCTTTAAACCTTCAATAACTTCCTCAAAAATTCTATATGGCATTCCAATACCTAATTCATCTGCTTGCCAATTAGCCAGCATTCTGGTCCCGGCACATAACATAGAAAAATTTATTCTAGATTCTTCATAAGGCAATGATGTACATTCCTGACATATTGCTTGCATGCCAGAAAACTTAATATTATCTACATGGCCATGATTATAGGCATAACCTTGTGCTATTCTCATACCATTAAAAGGATTGGTTATCATGATTACAATATCAGGTTCTTCTTTAAATTCTTCTAAGGGCATTACAGCCAGTCCATAAGTATCATGTTGACAATAGACCATGTTTTTCGATATTTTTCTGCAAATACCCATGTCTTTATAGGTGCCGTAGTTTGATCTTCTTTGTCCTGAAATTACTTCTTTAGTAGGTTCTGCCAAACCAAGAGCCCAGGCTGATCCCATACAACCACTATGTTCCTTGTTAATCTTTTGACTTATTCCATCACCTGCTCTTTTTACTACTACACAATAAGGTAGAATATGGGTATTTTCTGGTGCATCGAAATTATCATATGCTTCTTTTGTAAAGAAAAATTTAACCCCAACAGGTTTTCTTTTTAATTCCAATAAAACCTTTAATAAAGCTGTGTTTTCATAGATTTTCATTTATTCATGTCCTTTCTTGTTTTATTGAAACTTCTTATATAACTTATCTCCTATATACTGTGTCAAATTTACTAATAAAAAAAGTACAAAAACTGCCATATATAGGACCGTATTATTAAAGCTCTGGAAACCATAGGTCAAAGAAACTGCTCCAAGACCTCCTCCACCAACAGCACCTGCTATTGTGGTAGCAGCAATATAGGTAACAGTAGCCATAGTGATGACAGATATTATTCCTGGTACTGATTCTCTAATAATTACTCTAAAGATTATTTGCACATTATTAGCTCCAAATGAGCGTGCTGCTTCTATCAGCTGTTTATCTACATCAATAAAACAATTTTCTAGAAGCCTTGCTATAAAAGCAGTTGCGGCGATAGATAAAGGAACTATAGCTGCCATTTCCCCAATTGTAGTTCCTATTATCTGTCTGGTTAAAGGTGATATTGCAACAATAAGGATTAAAATTGGAAATGACCTTACTGTATTAACAAAAAAATTAAGAATTGGATAGATTTTCTTATTAGGTTTTAAACCATTTGGATTATATAAAGTTAAAAGTATTGCTAAACCAAAACCAAAAGCTAGTCCAAGTAACATAGTACCGGTTGCCATTCTTAAAGTTGCATAAGTTGACGGGATAATCAGTCTATCAAGATAATAAAAAAAATCTTCAAAAAAACTAGCAGTCATTATTTACCTCCATATTATTATTTCCATCTATCTCATGCCAAAGTATATTATTTTCATCCAAGAATTTTTCAATATCTTTCATATGTTTAATATCAAAATTAATAATGTATGAAGTGATAGATTCATCCCTAAAATTATGAGAGTCGCTACCTACAACGGAAAAGTCAATATCCAGCTTCCTGGCAAGTCTTGAAATAATTGGCTCGTTGTTATTGTACTTGGAAAATAATAGTTCAATGTTCTTGCCTTCTTCAGGAAGACTCACCCCCTTGTCACCAAGTAGGTTAATCAATGCTTCAGGTTTGTCCTTGAATATTTTTGCTACTGTACCTTGAGCTTCTATGATTCCATTTTCTAAGATAGCAATATTTTCACACGCACTTCTTAGTACTCCCATTTCATGACTTACTATGATTATTGTGATGCCTAATTCCTTATTTATTCTTATTAATAAATCAATAATTGATTGTGTGCTTTTAGGATCAAGTGCAGAGGTAGCTTCATCGCATAATAGGACTTTTGGGTTCATGGTTAATGCTCTGGCTATGGCTACTCTTTGTTTTTGCCCACCGGATAATTCTCTGGCTTTGCAGTATTTTTTTTCCTTTATTCCAACCACTTCCAAAAGTTCATCTACTTTTTTGTCAATAACTTTTTTGTCATAGTGCCAACATTTCATCGGTAATGCTACATTCTCATAAACACTTATTCTATTTAGTAGTGAGAAATTTTGAAAAATCATTCCTATGTCTTTTCTGAAGGTTCTCATCTTTTTGTCATCTAATGTTCCCACATCAACCTTATCCACAATTATTGAACCTGATTCAAAGTGTTCAATTCCATTTATGCATCTAAGTAGTGTTGATTTACCAGTCCCACTTCTTCCGGCAAAGCCAAAGATATCACCTTTCTTAATTGTAAGGTTAATACCTTTTAGTACTTGTTCATTATTGTATGCTTTTTTAAGGTTCTTGATTTCTATCATTTTCTCACTTCCTCAATTAGGAGTAATGTGAACTTATTCACAACCCACGACTTATATTATATTACTAAAACCTTTATATTAAAATGCATTTTTGTTATGTTTTTATAAAATGTTTTTATGTTAAATCGTATCATATAAAATATAAATCTAACATATCAAAACTTTACATTGAAATATTTATGTTGTTGCTAATTTTATAAACTATACTTTAAAAACTTTTGAACAAAAAGAAAACAGGCAAGGATTACTCCCCAACCTGCTTTCTTCAATATATAAGAGGTATGATCTAAGGACCTAAATTAATATAATACCAATCATAAATTAATCAATTATTTAATTAATCAATTCAATAATCAGATACTATTTGAAAGTTATCTTACCAGCTTGCAAATCTTTAATAACTGCTTCTATTTTAGTTTTATTTTCAGCATTTATTAACTTATCATTAATATCACTAACCTTGTAAAGATTTGTTGAGAAATTACCAACAATCTTCAGATCAGGCCCGAAATCACCTTCCACATAAGAAGTAATAACAGACAAAATATTAACCTTCATATCAGACATAACAGCCAAAACAGCTTGATTAGGAGCTATCTTAACCTGACTTGGGCTAGTAACAACTATAGGAATATTCTTTTCAGCAGCTGCTTGAATCACACCAATACCAGAACCTTGAGCATATTGGAAAACACAATCAACACCCTTATCAAAGATAGCAAGAGCAGTCTCCTTACCCTTAGCTGCATCATCAAAACTACCAGTATAGGCAGTAATAACAGAAGCACTTGGATTAGAAGCCTTAACACCAGCAATAAAACCATTCTCAGTACGCTTCATGGCATAACCTTCATTAGAAGCAACATAACCAACCTTATTATCCTTAGTTACAAGACCAAGAGCATAACCAGCCATATAACCTTGCTCCTCGTTTTGAACTCCAACACCAATTAAATTGTCACCCTTGGCCCCACTATTAGTAATAGCAAAACCAGTATCAGGAAACTCAGGAGCCACTAAAGTTATAGCATCCTCAAAATCACTTCCATGACAAATAATCAAATCAAAACCACGACTAGCATAATCACGAATCGTAGACTCCTGCTCAGCTAAAGGAACAGACTCAATATATGATGTTTCAATATCATATTCCTTCTCTGCATCCATTAGCCCAGTATAGGCAGCCTGACTCCAACCAGCATCATTAATATTCCCTGGAAGAAGAAGAGCCACTTTAACAACCTTATCCTCCCCATCAGCGACTGCAGTATTATCACAACCTGCAAACAACAAACCAACCAACATAACAACCAAAACAAGACCTAACATTTTTCCTTTTTTCAACATTTTCTTCACCTTTCCCTTTCTTAATCTATTCTTTATAGTAAGGTTTAGCAAGCGCAGATGGTCGAGCAGACGCACTGCCCCTTACAGCGAGCACAACAATAAGAGCAATTACCATCGGAAGAACCAACAACAAGGACGAAGGAATAGGAACCCCAAAGGCCTGAAGCCTCATTTGAATCGCATTCCCTGCACCAAAGATCAGTCCACCAAGAGCGGCACCCATAGGATTCCACTGCCCCAAGATAACACTAGCAACTGCCATATAACCTCTACCACCTGACATATTATCCACAAATAAATTCATAAAGGACAATGACAAAATAGCACCGGCAACAGCAGAAAACATACTAGAAATAACACACATTCCATACTTCCAACCAATAACATTAATACCCATCGTATCAGCAGCCTTCGGTTGTTCACCAATGGAACGAATCTTCAAACCCCATGATGTTCTATATAGGATGAAATAAACAACACCAATCATAATATAAGCCAAATAAACCAAAGGACTATGATTAAAAACAACCGCTCCAATCACTGGAATATCTCCTAAAAACGGTATTTTCAAAGGACCAATTCCCTTAACAGTCAAAGGCACAGCCTGAACTCCCCAGATCATTCGACTAAGAAGTGACGTAAGACCTATTGCCAGGATATTGATACCAGTTCCAGTAACCGCCTGGTTGGACCTGATAGTCACAACAGCCAGAGCATATACAAGACCTAGAACAACCCCAATCAACAAGGCAAAAACTACACCCATCCAGGCATTACCAGTCAGAAAACTACCAAGTACTGCAAAGAATGCACCAAATAACATAACACCCTCAATACCAAGATTAAAAATTCCAGCTCTTTCAAGAATAACCTCACCAAGAGCCGCCAAGATTATAGGGCTGGCCATACGAATAGTCGCATAAAAGAAATCTTCAGTAAAAATCGATAAAAACTGTTCCATAAGGCACCCCCTATCTATTTGCCGAAATATTGCGAACCGCTAAATATCTCGGAATCTTCATTAATATAGGACTAATTGATATACACAATATTAAAACCCCACTTAGTACCATGCTAAAACTCACCGGCAAATTGGCTGCATTAACCATCCCGCCACGTCCTGCCTTCAAAGCTCCAAATAGAATACCAGCAATTATTACACCATAAGGACTCTTCTGTCCTAGTAGAGCAACTGCCAATGCTTCATAGCCATAGTTCATCAAAAAGGCTTCTCTAAGTCTAAACTGACTACCCATTATCTCCATAGCACCACCCATACCAGCCAAGCCACCAGCTATTAGCACCAACATAATCTGCATTCCTATCACCTGCATCCCGGAATGCTTGGCTACCAATGGATTACCACCAAGGATACGAGTCTCTAGACCAATAGGCGTCTTAAATAAAACAAAGTGAGCAATTACCGCAAGTACCAGGGCAATAATTATACCTACATGAACCCTTGACCCCGGTATAAACATCGGAAGTCTCGCAGACATAGCTATTTGAGCTGACTGAGGTGCAAAACCACCAACCTCTTTCATCGGTCCCTGTACCAAAGCCCCAAGAATACCTATAGTAATATCATTTAACAACATAGCAGTGATAATAATATTAGTATTATGCTTAGCATTGAAATGCCCAGGTAGAAAGGCACATAAGGCCCCACCTATAAAACCAGCCAGGAGACATAAAGTTATATGCAATACTGGAGGTAGTCCTTGTAGGTTAATACCTACATAAGTTGCAAAAATACCACCAACAATAATCTGTCCCTCTGCTCCAAGATTGATTATGTTAGCCCTGGCTGCAATAGCAATTCCAAGACCAGCCATAATTAAAGGAACAGCTCTACTTAAACTATTACCTATACTATTCAAATTGCCAAAAGCACTTTTAAAAAGTGATGAATAAGCAACAATTATTGAACCACCCTGAATCTTAATAATTATTCCAACTACTATCAAAGAAACCAGAAAAGCAAATATCGGAACAAATATATTAAATATTTTTTGAAACTTACGAACCAATTCATCTAATTTATCATAGTTGACTGTCGTAACTTGATTATCAAGCTTTTCCATGGCAACCTCCTAACATCATGGAACCGATAGATGACAAGTTTTCCAATTTGGCTTCTACCTCACCCATAATTTCTCCCTTATACATAACTAGAATACGATCACTTAAAGATAGTAGTTCTTCAAGCTCGGTAGATACTAGTAGCACACCCTTTTGATTGTTTCGCTCTTCCATTATCTTATGATGAATGAATTCTATAGCCCCAATATCCAGACCATGAGTCGGATGGCAGGCAATTAGAAGTTTATGATCTCTTTCAACTTCCCTGGCTATAACTACTTTTTGTTGATTACCACCACTCATATTTCCAACTTGAGTAGCTGGTGTTCTAGCTTTTATGTTATAGGCTTTCATAACTTCCTCTGCCTTTTTCCATATCAACTTAAAGTCTAGAAACAAACCTTTCCTATATGGCTTATTCCACTCTTCCTTTAAAATGAAATTATCACTAATTGGAAATTCTAAAGCCAGCCCTTCCTTTTGACGCTCGAAAGGAATATTGGATATACCCTTATCTAGTATCTTGCGAGGTGAGAGTTTTTCTATCGACTCCCCATTTAAGGTGATTCTTCCTGCCTTCTTATTATTAAGACCCATAATAGCTTCAATAAGTTCCAGCTGTCCGTTACCGTCTACTCCGGCTATACCTACTATTTCACCTGCAGCTACTGTAAAACTAATATCCTTGACACTTTCAAGACCTATATCATTTTTTACGGTTAATTTATCAACTACTAGAATATCCTTCCCTCTTGGTTGAGGAGTACTTTCTATATGCAAGGAAACATCCCTGCCAACCATAAGTCTGGCCACTTCTTTTTCATCAAGATTTTCCACTGGATAAGTTCCAAAGTAGGTAGCATCCCTCAGGATACTGATACGATCACAGATTTCCACTACTTCCCTCATCTTGTGGGTGATGAAGATTACAGTATTACCTTCAGTAACCCAGTTTCTTAAAACTATAAAAAGTTCGTCTACTTCAACAGGAGTAAGAACAGCAGTTGGTTCATCCATGATTAGAACCTCAGCCCCTTTGTAAAGGGCCTTGATTATTTCTACTTTTTGTTGATCCCCAATACAAAGGTTCTGTACTTTTTCATCTATGTTGATATCAAGTCCTGTCATTTCAAGAATCCCATTAATTCTCTCCCTGGCAGCTCTAAAATCAAGTAGTGGTTCTCTTTTCAGCTTTGTTCCCAAGACTATATTTTCAATTACTGTAAACTTTGGAATAAGCATAAAGTGTTGATGCACCATTCCAATACCAAGAGCTATAGCCTCTTGTGGTGAGTTTATTTCTTTCTTTTTTCCTTCAATGAAGATACTGCCTTCGTCTTTTTTCAAGAGACCGTATAGCATATTCATCAGTGTGCTTTTCCCTGCTCCGTTTTCACCAAGGAGAGCATGTATTTCCCCTTTGGCAAAACCTATGGAAATATGATTACAGGCAGTTACTCCAGGAAATCTTTTGACTATGTCATCCATGTAAATGTAATCTTCCATACAACAAGCTCCTCTCTTTTACTCTTCCATAAAATTGAATCTATGAAGTGATATATATACACTCAGTAGTTTATTGATTACTGGTTCTCCACTATTTATATGTCCTAATTCTGCTGCTGCTCTATCGAAGTTATCTGATTCTTCCTGTAGTTGTTCAGCATTGGAGTTGGACATCATGCCATATATTTCTATTGGCAAAATTGCTTTTTCTTCGCCATCTTCTACAATAACCCCGGCTCCTGAATATTTATCTGTAACCATTAAGGCATGATACATCTCATCAATATCGTTACCAATGACAACCATGTAAGGCACCGGTGCAGGGAAGGAGGTAGCAATAGCACCCTTATCTATGTGAATTCCAGTAAAGAAGGCGTTGGTTATGTTTTCACCATAACGTTGAACCACTGATACTAAATTAAGTTCCTTACCTTCATAGATTGGTACAATTTTGCCATTTTCTATCGGCAGCCAGATTTCCTTGGAAAAGTTTAAATGCCCTCTTCCAAAAACATCGAAAAGATATACTTTACCTTCTTTACCATCTGGTGATACTTCAAGAATATTGTTGGCTAATTGATCTTTTTTTAATCCCATAAGTCCAGGTTCACCTTGTTTGACCATTGGTGAATAGTCTATTTCAATCTTTTTCAACATAATCTTCTTCTTCGCTACTAACTCTCCAGCCTTGAAGACATAAAGAGGGTTAATGACACTAAGACTATCTGTGAGAACTATATCTGCCCATCTCCCTGGGGCTATCATTCCTAGTTTTTCTTCCATATGGAAATGACAGGCAGTGTAGTAGGTGGCTAATTTTATTGCCTTGATTGGAGGTATCCCCATTGAAACAGCTCTTGTAATAAAGTTATCCATATGGCCTTTGGTTTTCATATGATGTATTGATAGATTATCTGAACAAAACATGAAGTTTTCTAAAGGGAATTTACAATCAACAATTGCTTTTAGCAGATTTTCAACCTTACCAACTCCGAATTTAATTTGAGTAGGAAATCCATAGCGTAAGCTTTTTGCGATATCCTCCCCGTTCCAGACGTCGTGGTTGTTACTCCCTCCGATGGCTGGTAATATATTCAATTGTAGTGGTGATAGTGTAGTTAGACCCCAGTGACCGTTTGCTTGCATATTCCTGGCTTTTGCAGAAGCCATTAGTTCCATGCAGTCTTGGTCGCCACTACTGTAGGTGAAGTGGTCAAATTCTCCAAGTCCTATAACTGGGTCTATATCTAGAAGTGATTTTATTGTTTTTTTGTCCACCTTTTTCCCTGGGGCAAAGGCGAATAAACGATATGGCAGTTTTTCATAGTCTTTGAACAGTTCTTTGGCTGCCTTGATTCCTTCGTCCCTGGCTGAGCCTATTAGGTCAAGAAACTCCACGAAGCAGGTTGTGGTTCCACATGGTACCATTGCCTCTCCTAGAGCGACCGGGTTTGCGAGTTGTGATTCGAAATGAAAGTGAGCATCTATAAGGCCTGGTATGGCATATAGTCCTTGTCCGTCAAAGGTGTCTTTAACTTTGATAATTGTTTCATCTGGATTTAACGCTGTTATTTCCCCGTTAAAAAGCAAAATCGATCCATCAAAGATGGTTTCACCTAGGACATCGAGTATTTTAACATTCTTTATTAATAAATCGGCTTCTTTTTTACCGTTGATAATATCGAATGTATCTTTGATTTTTGTTAGTTGCTTTTCTGCAGCACTGGTCATAATTGCCTCCCTTTTCTAAGCGGTTGACCCGTTTAGAGTATAAAAATTACCCTCGGTCGGAGGGCTGTTGGTTTTTACGAGTTTGACAGTACAGATTCTCGATATATAATTTACTGTAGATTTTAACGAGTTTTACAGAAAAGATTCTCGGTTAAAAAGTACTGTAGATTTTTACGAGTTTTACAGAAAAGATTCTCGATTTTTATTTAATTTTATTTCCTTAACATTTTATTCTTTCTTCACGCCTCTTTTCTCTTGTTAACTTAGAACAAGCTTGTTTTTAATTTAACTGTATTTAACCATAATTAAAAATCTTTGTCAACAGTTTTTTTATTTTTTATTTTTTCTCATATCTCTCAACTATTTTAATAGCATTAAAATAGTTGCACCTGTATAGATGATTGTCATTATGCCGATGACATAGGTCCAGGTGTGCATTCTCTTAGATGTTTCCCTGTCTAGGACTATCTTGTAGACTTCTGAGAAGCAATACATTTTAAAGACTATTACTCCAAATTTGCTTATGATTTTATCAAGTTTTTTTCTATCCAAATTGTTGATACCTACAGTCTTAAAGTAGGCTTCCATATTTTTTGTGTTTGTAGTTTCGACTTCTAGTAGTTGTTCCAGTGTCATATTATCCTCCAAATATTAATCTATTAGTATACATAAATTTTAGAATATATTGTTTTCTATTTCTGTGATGATGTCACGGTTTGTCCCAACTAGGTCCTGTATAATTCAAGATAGAAATAAGATTTTGGAGGTAATATAATGGACGAATTTAGTTTGAATTTTCCTGGTGGAAAAAAAGTTGAGGTAATTTATGGAAAGCATAGTGTTATGACAGATCAGCCATTAGATAATGGTGGAGATGATGAGGCGATGGCCCCTTTTGATTTGTTTATGGCTTCAATATTGTCTTGTAGTGGTATTTTTGCTTTAAGTTTCCTAAGAAAAAGAAACTTGAGCACTGAAGGACTTAATATTAGGATGTATCCTAATTGGAGCGAAGAGGAGCATAGGGTTATTGAGGTAAAGATGGAGGTTGATACACCTGCTGATTTCCCAGAAAAATACAGAGGAGCCTTAGTTAATGTTCTTGATGCTTGTTCAGTTAAGCGTCATCTAGGACAACCACCAGAGTTTAATATAGTTATAAATTAATTAGATATTTTAGACATTAATAATAAAAAGATGAGTTTTCAAACTCATCTTTTTTTATTTATACTTATTTAATTTTTATTCTATCTCAATCTTCTTGCTTGTGTCCTGTTTTTCTTTTTTGGGAATTTTAATTTCTAGTAGACCATCATTGAGTTTTGCTGAAATACCAGTCCCATCAGCATCTCCTAGCATTAGTCTTCTTTCCATTGAGCTAAAACGTCTTTCTCTATGGATATAGTTTTTTTCTTTTTGTTCTTTTTGTTCTTCGTGTTTGACTGCTATTGTTAGCATTCCATCTTCTACTGAGATTGTGATATCTTCCTTATTAACGCCTGGAAGTTCTGCTTCCACAAGGTAGTTTTTGTCTTCTTCGCGGACGTCTATCTTAAATGTATCGTGACTTAGTGATCTTCTAACTGGGAAGTCATCTGTAAAAAAGTCATCAATCATGTTGAAGATGTTTCCGAATCCTTGTGTACTTAGGTTTGTGTTTTTCCCTTTAAAGGGGATTAAGTTTGTCATTTTCAACAACTCCTTTACTATGATTTTAGCACTCTCTCTCATTGAGTGCTAATTACATTTTAATTATATCTCCTCTAATTATTCATGTCAATATTTCATAATAATTTTTCGGTTAAATATAATGAAATTATATATATTTATATGTTTTGCCTTATATTCAATCCATCTTTTTTTATTAAATATTTAAAAAGCCATATTATAAAAAACTTGAAAACATTGAGAAAAAACCAAAAATAGAGTAAAATAATACACAATAAGGAAAATACAAACCCGAGGAGGCAATAAATGACAAAAAAAACCAACAAGGGCTTTACACTAATAGAAGTAATAGTCACAATTGCCATCATAGCCCTACTAGCAGCAGTTCTAATACCAACATTTAGCGGTCTAGTAGAAGCAGCAGATGAAAAAAGAGCAATAATGGAATGCCGAAACACAGTAAAAGCCGCCCAAACACTATACATAGACCACTATGACAACCCTAACCTGGTAACAAAAAACTCCATAAAAGAAAGAGCTAAACTAAAGGGAGAACTAATCAGTTTCGAACAAACACAAGGAACTATAATCCACTTGCAAATAACAACAGGAAAATGGACAGTAACCTACTGCAAAAACTGGGAAACTTGCAGCGAACATACAAAACTCTATACCACCACTAAAACAAACACCGAAACAGAACCCGAAACTACAAACACCCACTTCTATATCGGAAATACGACACAATACAAAGTAAACAGCGACGGTGACCTTGCAACCTACAATTTCGGACCATATGGATCAATGGTGCCACAAGGAACAATCTTCTACTGGCAAGGTGGTTTTTACTATACACGAAACAACCAATATCTGACAAATAGCACAGACAAAACTAACTACATAAACAACTATGGAATAAAAATAGATTATAGCCAACTGATAGAACCAGGAATTAATACCCAACCAGGACAATTAAAACAAACATCATCCGGCATCTATGTCTTCTTCCCTTATTCTCGCTTCAATGGAGACTATGCCGAAACAAACTATTGGTTCCAAGTAGATATAGATTAATTTAAAAAGATAAAGAGATACACAATATTAGATTATCTAATATTGTGTATCTCCTTTAAGTAATAAATATTTTAAAATCATAACATTCATTTTAATTCTGTTTTAGTACACACATAATATTTCCATCAAAATCACTGGCACAAACAGAATTTTCCTTGTCTGCCTTAGCATAATATAGAGCTTTATCTACCCGCTTAAACCAGGATTCACTAGATTCACCAAGATTATACTCTCCAACACCAATACTAGCAGAAACAAGTCCCACAGTAGGATGATCAATACTTAAAATAGCAATTCTAATCTTCTCAGCTGCAATCTCAGCACCTAAAAGTGAAGTATTCGGCATCAAAATAGCGAACTCATCACCACCCCACCTGGCAAAAACATCACTTTGTCTTAGCAACTTCTTAACTATAGCAGCAATATCTCTCAAGACTGAATCACCATAAGCATGACCATAAGTATCATTAACCCTCTTGAAAAAATTCAAGTCAAAATAAATCAAAGACACAGGACTACCATATTTATTGGCAAACTTAACTTCCTCGGCAATCCTAACATCAAAATAATTCCTGTTATAAGTATCAGTTAACTTATCCCTAATGGCAGAAGACTTCAATATCAAGTTTTTCTTTTTCATATCCTCATGATTCTTAAAATAAATATTGGCTCTATAAGTAAAATAACCTATAAAACTAAGCCCTGCTAAAAATATAGCAATAACACTAGGCCAAGCTTGTGGCAAAGAATTAACAACCGGTCTTATACAAAAAGTCCAATTTTCATCCATAAAGACACTGCTTAAAACCATAACACTATCATCAACTAAATGTTTATCACCATAAATCAACTTGTCAGGTTCTGCTTTCTTATAGATTGCAACTTCCAGCTGGCTTTCCTTGGCATACTGATCAAATAGTGTTACCAACTCACCAGAGTTAATAACAATACTTGCAATACCCCAATAGTTTCCATCCTTGATAATCGGTACTCTAATAACATATCCAGTTCCACCCTGCACTAACTCAACCGGTCCTGTAAAGCTACTTTGAAAAAACCTCTTAACAAGACTTATTGACTCAGACTGACCTGGAACCTTGGATAAATCAACACCAATAGTTGAAATGTTTTTTTCCTTTGGATAATTCCAGACAATTGTTGTATCCTTTACTATCCCAATATTATTTATATACTTTTCATTACCTTTTACTAAACTCTCCAAATAAGTATATACTTCATTTTCTTTATAATCATCAAAAGTTTCTATATATGCAGAAAAACCAGCAATCATTAAAGCATTACCATTAACAAAACCCTGCACACTCTTTTCAAAACTTATAAACCTATTAGTCATCTCCAATGTATTTTCTTGTTCGGCTCTCTGCCAATAAGATGATAATAACAAAAGAAGAATCGTAACCATAATTCCAAACACAAAAAAAGTGTTTAAAATATGATAGTGCTGTTTTTTGTCAGTCTGCGGTGTTTCCATTTTATATTGCCTTCCTTTTTAAATTATTAATTTATTATGTATATATAAAGATATTATACCACTATATCATATTAATGACAAATAAAAAATATCTTTCATTCAAAATAGTACTTCGACTCAATAAAACAATAATCCTCAAGAAAACAAAAAAACTCTCAAACAATAGAAAACAAGAGAACTAAAGCCTTTATTCCAATAACTTATAAGTTTCCATAAAAAAGTTATTAATAAAGAAACTATGTAAAAAAAGCGTTAATTAACTATTGTCTACCTTCCCTTTAAGTTGTATACTTTATAAGTAAAGAATCGTTAAAAATCGGAGGATATTAACATGATGAACCTAGAAGAGTACCGCATAATACTCGAATCCTCGCCAAATATGATCTGGAGAGCCAACCTAACTAAAGAATGTGACTACTTTAATAAGACCTGGCTGGAATTTACCGGCAGAACTTATGAACAAGAATATGGCTTTGGTTGGGCTGAATGTGTTCACCCTGATGACTTCGATAGATGTGTAGAAATATACAATACCAATTTTGATAAACAACTACCATTCGAAATGGACTATAGACTAAAAAGAGCAGACGGCCAATATCGTTGGATCAATGATAGAGGAACTCCAATCTATGATGACAAGAAAAACTTTATCGGCTACATTGGAAGTTGTTTAGACATCACAGAAAAGGTAGAAGGCCAACTGCTTATTGAAATGGCCCGACAAGATATACTTTGTAAGACATATAATCGTCAATACTCCCTTCAACTGCTTGAGGAACTCTTTATATACTCTAAGGAAAACAATGCTAAAATATCACTCTTAATGATGGATATCGACGACTTCAAACACATAAACGATCAATATGGTCATTTAACAGGAGATAAGGTTCTATCAAATATCGGTCAACTAGTAAAAAAAGAAATAAGAAATAATGATATAATTGGACGCTATGGAGGAGATGAATTCATAATAGGACTATCTAACTCCAGTCCTCAAACAGCACAAGCTATAGCAAACCGGATAAGTAAAGCCATAGCTTCATACAAAATACCATTATCTAACAGTAAAACCCTAAGTTTCACGGTTAGTATTGGCGGAACAACACTAACAGATGAAACAACACTTGACCAATTCATAAATAATGCTGACAAGAAACTCTATGAAGCAAAAAGAAACGGCAAGAACATAGTCAAATTCTAAACACAAATATCAAAAAAACAATCAGCACCATCTGAATTGACCCCAAAAAGTTGGACAAAATTTAATTAAGCAACCATTGTGGAATGGGTTCTGTAATAAACAGGACTCATTCCTTTTAATTTTCGCTTAGTTCTACGGTTATTGTAGTAGTAAATATATTCATGAAGCTCCATGATGAA
>JBGSJN010000010.1:0-52231 GCA_041741995.1 Bacillota bacterium | reverse complement strand
CATCAGGGTGGGTTATACCCATCCAGCCTATCTTGGCTAATTCTTCTTTTTTTCTTCCAGTAATTTTCTCAAATGCAGGATTACACCTGAAGTGATAATTAACTTCATCGCCACTAGCTTCCGCATTATATGAAATCGAAATTCCCAGTGGCACCTGATTAAATACCGCATCAAATATTAAGTCCTTATCGTATACTTCTCGCATTAGTAATGTACGTGCACGAATTAGCTCAAGATGTAAGTCAATTCTTGCTTTTAATAGATCAGGATTAATAGGTTTGATAATACAGTCAAGACCATCATGTTTTAAATACTTTTCTTTATTATTGAATTTATGACAATCTTCCCCTTCGGAAATCATAATAAGCTGTAAACCAATATATCTCTCGTCTGCTTTTATTGTTTCAAGAATCCTGGAATTGTCTAATTCTGATTTAGTAAGATCGAGAATTAGAATATTAATACCCTCATTGCTATTTAGTATTTCCATAGCTTCTAGATAATCACTAGTTGTATACACTGTATGTTCAGTCAGAATATTTTTAATTAGCACAGAATCTGTTTTTGAATTACTAACTATCAAGATCTCGATTTGCATAATACATCCCCCATCTTAAACTATCCTATCCACTCTCTAATTGTCCATTTCATTGTACAGTTTCTTCCATCATATATAATAAAACTGATATTGTCAAATCATTTACAACTAAATCCAACCTTAATGAATATAGTATTGTATTTAATAAAGTGTAAAAAATAAATTAAAAAGCCCTCGAACATTTCTATGTCCAAGGGCTTTTACTGGTGCTCCCGAGTGGGATCGAACCACCGACCTACAGTTTAGGAAACTGTCGCTCTATCCTACTGAGCTACGGAAGCAACAATGTAATAATAACAAAAAAAACCAATAAAAACAACACAAAGGTGCTATATTAGCACCTTTTAGACTCACTTGTATTACTTAGACAAATGCTTCAGTAGTCTGCTCCAAGCCTCACCACCGCTAACAAAAGCCGCATAGTCCTCTTCAACACGATCAACGTAGTAATCCAAAACACCAACAACATCAAGAAACTCAACATCACCAAAAAACTCAGCAAACAAAGGAGCAATAATAACAAGAGTCTCTCTCATCTGAGAAATTTTAAGATCAAAATGATCTCTATCAGTAATATAAATCAATAATGGTCTATACTTAACCCAACCTTGAGCTGCACTTAAAAACCTAGCATCACTATTAAATAAACCACCACCCACAGTATCAAGACGCTTCGGTAAAACCCCCCTTAAAAGAAAGGAAAAAGAACCAAAACCATCATGAAAAGTATAAACAGGAATCTTCCTCACATCACAATCACCAATACTAGAACTAAGGAACGTATCCTCCCCTCTTGCCCCAGGTGGATTAAAAAAAGGAGACAAATTACCACTAGTCTCCAAATTCAAACCTAAATTACCACCAGAAATAAACTTCAATCCATTTATTTCCTCAACAACTTTAAATTCTACACTATCAATAATCTTATGATCTGCAAAAGTCAAACCACCAGCTTTAAATCTACCTGCAATACTCTTCCAGGTCACAATATCATTACTAACAGCCTCAACAAACAACCTAAAATCACCTACTCCAAGAACATCATCAAAAACAACATCCGGAATAGGAGAAACATAACCACAATGATAACCATTAGTAATATCACTAACTTCAAGACCAGCTAAATGAGCACCAATAACATCCTGACCAAGCCAGTATACTCCATTAACCCCACCAACACACGCTAGAGGATACTCATCATCATCAAGAAAAATCAAACGATCAAAACCCATTTTTGTAGCAAAGAATAAAACAGTATTTCGCAACTTAGCATAACCTTTACCAAATAAAAGCTCCACTTCATCCCGGGATAAAACACCATCTTCAGCAAGTTTCCCAACTTCTTCAGCAATATATTCAGCACCAAGATACTCCACGCCAGTAACCATTTCTAAAATCTCAGGATCATCAATAATAAAATCCTCAGGCTTGGTTTGCATATAATCAAGATCATATGCCACTAGTAAACTTAACTCAACATCCCCAGATCTAAATAAATCTCCAAGGCCCCACTTTAGCAAGTAGGCATTGGCCACATCCTTAAAACTAGCACGCCCAGTTACAAAACCTAATGCAACCCTCAACTTCTTACTTTCCATATATGACACCTCTTTCAAACAACAAAAGCCACCCCTACAAGGTGACTCCAAATAATATATTAACTTCTAAACCATCTCATAGTTCTATACTGATTATAACATAAAAAACACTAAAACAGCATAATTTGGCGGAGAAGGAGGGATTTGAACCCTCGCACCGAGTCAACGACCTACTGCATTTCGAGTGCAGCCCCTTGAGCCACTTGGGTACTTCTCCATAATAAATAATCAGTTTTTTTATTATTTTACCTTGATACTTGAACTTATAAACACCTAATTAACAAGTTGAATAATAGCTGTTATCAATCCTAATATCGCAACTATAATTGACAGTCCGTGTTCTAATATAGGTTTTCTAGTTTTCTTTTCTCTCACTACAAATTCTTTTGATATATTATCATTATCATTTTCTAAAAAGAAGGAAATCCCGTATAATAATAATCCAGTTCCTAATAAGATAAAACAAATAACTATAGTTTTCAAAATTATAATACCAATGTGATTAGACAAAGATTTCTCTTGGAAGATGTGTAACAATACAGCTGGAATCAAAAATACCAAACTTACACCCAAATTGCTCAGCCCATCATTTTTAAAAATATTTGAAAGTTCAACAAATGAACCAACTAAACTAATAATTATAGCTATCCAACCGAGAAAATTTATTATATTTCCAACTAGTCCATTTAAACCAATGTATATAGGTGTATAGAATAATGTAATTCCAACAACTAAAAACCATGCCGCTATAAAAAAACCTGACCATTTCGGATTCATTTTGCTTTTTTCTTGTCCCATAAATATTACCTCACACTAACTATTTTCACTAATTTATAAATAAAGCCCTTAAACATTTATGTTCAAAGACTTATATTATTTATATTTCATTATTAATATTTAATTTTTTTAACGTAATCTATATTAAATTTTGATTAAAGATATCAATAATATTCATTTACTTACTATAAAATACTTTTTCTTTTAAGTTATAAACATTTACCATAGGCAGATATATAGGTGCAGGAAAACCAGATAATGAGGTTACCGATGTTAAATAAGCTCTACTTAATTGTATTAAATTTGACACCCCATTAATTTTAAGTAATTCTGGAAATTTTGGGTAGTCGACATCTCTATTCAATAATTCAGAAGTTGCATAAAAAAATTTTCCATTCATAGTTAAGTTAATTGTTAATAATGAATCTAACTTATCTGAGATACCTTCTAGTTCAATAAAAACAGATGCATCACCAATCTCTAAGCTATCTTCTTTTATAATTTCTTCAATAAAATATTCAATATTATAATTAATTTTAATTTGATCGCCTTTTATTAGTAGTTTCTTTTGCTCTAATCTAAAATCAGAAACCCAATTATGTTCTAACTTAAAAGGTGAATAAACTCCATTCATGCGACTACCTCTAATCTAGGTTTACAATTTTTTATATGGTTGTTTTTCTCTTGTTTAAATTGTTTTTCTTCAAATTCATATATATCTTCACTACTTTTATAATCAAGTATAATTTTAAAATCCCAATTTAACTTTAGTGATATTTCATTTAATAATTTTACTGATGGATTATAATTTCCACTTTCTAATTTATGAATCATAGATTGTGAAAATCCAAGTTTTTCACCTAAATCCTTTTGTGAAAGTTGATTTGTAACTCTATAATTAATAAATTTACAAGCAATATCTACTAATAAATTATCAATCTCAAGTTTTGACTTAAACTCTTGACTAACATCATCAAAAAAAGATTTTGCAGTTTTAAGTTTATTCCCCCTAATCATTTTAACCCCTCCAATTAATCTAACTCTAAAATTTCGGTTCTTCTACTTTGAGCTATTGCTATATTTTTAATATAATCTTTTTTACTTTTTTCCATAAAGCAATTTAGCAAGATAACCTTTTCTTTACTTTTTATACTATCAAAGAAAAATATAATTCTAATATTTTGCTTGTTTTTTATTTTCATTGAATATAGGCCTGTTGTATTTTTAAGTTCCTCAAAATTATTTGAGCTCTCAACACATGTACGTTGTAAATTTTCTAAAAATCTTAAACATTTATTATATTTACTAATAAAATCTTCAATGTTCCCACTTTTCTCTAACAATTTTCTTAGTTCTATATTAAATGTATCATAAACTAAAATATATTCTGAATTATATAATTCAGGATATTCAATTATATTCAAAAGATTATTTTCAGTTTTTTCCATACACTACTTTGCTCCTTAGATTATACTACTTATAAGTAATATTTACAAATAAATTTCTAATATTTCTTAAATATTTTAAAATATTGTTCCTTAATATACTTAATTGGCGCCCCCGAGTGGAATCGAACCACCTACACGCAGTACCGGAAACTGCTGCTCTATCCACTGAGCTACGGAGGCACAAAAAAGGGGCACATGGCCCCTTTTTAAACCTATCTAACCGGGCAAACTCCACCATCACAACCATCAGTACCAATATCAAGCTCATTGTCGTTATTTTCGTACTTCTGAATTAATGACGGAATAAAAGGTCTCATCTCTGCAACACGCTTATTGTAATCTTCTTCTGTAATAGACTCATAAGGAAGCATTTCATAGAAAGAATCATCAAGAGGCAAGAAAGAAACAGCAACCAACTCATCCCAGTTATTCCAAACCCACTCTTCAACATCATCCCACTCTTCATTACGAACACTAACAGTAATACTACAATTATGATCCACATAATGCTCCATGAACATCTTGTAATTTTCCAACTGCTCAATTGCAGAAACATCATACTTAGTCCTACCAGGAGGAGCCTTAATAGGAAACTCCACAACCTTAGTCACACAAGTAGCCCAATCCTGACCCACCTCAGGGAAAACAGGATAACCAAGCTCCTCACAAACTCTAACCAAAGGATCATGAGCATTAATACGAACCCTACGAACAAAGTAGTCCGAATGAGAATAATGCACACCACTAGAAACAGCAGGCAACTGACTCAAAGTACCCTCAGGCTTAACAGTAGTAACCAAAATCGGAGCATTTTGACCAAGTTCCTTAGCATACTCCTCAGCAGCCATCCTGGCAACACCACGAAGCTTAGCAAGAATCTTAGCTTCACCAGCCTTATCAACCCCAATAGCATTAACCATATCCTGCCAACCTGTCAAACTACAACCAAGTAGTCTATCCCTACTTTGAACATGATTCCAACGAGGAAGTTCTAACTCAACACAAGTCATCCTATAACCAGCCCTGGCAGAAAGACGCTGAGCCTCATACAAACCAGCTTCATCAAGAACACCATCCTTAACAAAAGCAAACACATTAACAGTAGTCAAATTACAAACACCATAACTATCCAACAATATCTCACCACAAGGATTAACACCAGCCATATTAGGTCTACGCTTAGCAGCTGCCTCACCATTAACCCAACCAGGCTCACCACTATAACGCATCTTCTCAATCTGCCAACGCAATCTTTCCCTTGTTGGCTTCTCCTTATAGTAGATAGAATTATTACTCATCTGACGATGAATCAGATCCTTATTAACCTCCCACTTACCATCAACTTGACGATACAAGCTAGACTTAGCATCAATACACTCCTTATCATTAGCATCAACAATAATCATCTCAGCAGTTCTACGAACCCCTCCAACAACAACATTCTCACCAATAATATTACAAATATCCAAACAATCAATAGGACGAAGAACCGCTCTATCACCCTCCACGTCACCACGAATTTTAACAACATTTCCAATCTTATTGAACATATTCTTAATACTCTCATGACCACTGGCAGAACCACCAAAAGTCTTTAACTTCTCACCTTTTGGTCTAACATTGCTATAATCAATCAAAATAGTCTCAATATGACGATACTCATGAGCACTAATCAACTCCAAGAAAAACTTCAAAGCCTGAGCCCAGCCTTCCTTAGAATCCCCGATATTAATCTCAGCTCTAACATCATCATTAAAATTAAGAGAAGTATAATCCTTTCTCTCATTAGGTTCAACAGGAGTATAATCTCTATGAATCAACTCAAAACGAGTTCTAAACTTAGGCAGTGCCACAACATCCTCAGGTAAGACCCTGGCACCAACCCCGGCACCAACCATTAATAAATAGAATAAATCCCTAAAGTCATCAATAGAAGTAATAGTTTCAAAAGCACAATTAAAATTTGATAAAGGGTAATGCCTGGATACTCCAGTATTACCTACCCAGAAAGTTCTACCAGACAAGAACTGCTTTAAATTAAAGATATTATCATAAAGAGCTTCAGCTTCCTTACGTGAAGTCGGCAACAAGCTCGTATTATACTCAACAGCACGACGAACAGTCTCCCACCAGTACTCACGACGACCCAAGTCCTCCAAGTATCTTGAATAAGTCCTATAATAAACAAAGTCACCAAGTCTACCCATAGGCGATTTCTTATGCTTATAGTTACTTACAAAATCATCAGTAACCATCACAAACTCAGACGCCTTAGTTACAGCTCTAGCCTGTTTTTGAGCATAACGATAAATGATATACTTCTTGGCAACATCCTTCCTGTTAGTGTCCATAAGAAGATATTCCACCATGTCCTGAATCTCTTCAACATTGATGGCTCTGTCCCTCTCCTTGATCATTTCTTGAATGCGTAAACTAATAGTCGTACTTAATTCCTGATCAATGCCCTCTGTTGTCTCAGTCATCGCCTTCTCTATTGCATTCTTAATCTTCTTAGGCTCAAACTCTACCAAATACCCTTGTCTCTTTAAAACTTCCACTTCCAAAACCCTCCTATTACAACCAAGATAACACATTATCTTGTTATTTACATCCATCCAAACACCATATGTAGTGTTATTACAATTATACAACAACTAAATAAAAGAACAACAAAAATACCCAAACAAAATGGGAATATAAAATCTTTTTATATTCCCACAAATTATTCAACTATATATTCATAAATAACACTACGAAATTCATTCAAAAAACTACCAAAACACCACCACTTAAGAAAACCCCACTTTATATATAAATTAAGTATGTATATTTTTATCAAGTTACATAAATAAATACTATACCCTAGTTTTCTACTAGAAAATCAAGGACATTCATCACCTTAATACCATCATAATTTCTCACTGGATCATCATCTAAAGTCAATACAAATTTTTCATATGAATCACCCACCGACTGCAGTGACTTTAACTCCCTTTCTAAAGTAGAACTATCCCTTACACTTGCAGAAACTTGATAGTATTTAAAATCACTTCCTTTTGATACTACAAAATCAATCTCCAACTGACCAACCTTGCCAATAAAGACACTATAGCCTCTTCTGATTAGTTCCAAATAGACAATATTCTCCAACACAAATCCAATATCCAGGCCCTTATTCCCAAGAAGTAAGTTTCTAAAACCTATATCTACAACATAGTACTTGCCTAAAGTCTTCAAATGCTGACGTCCTTTAACATCATACCTTCTAACCTCATAAAAAATGTAGCTCTCCACCAAGGCAGTCAAATATGACTCAACAGTTCTAACATTAATTTTTCTACCAAGAGAAGTCATAGTATCACTAATTTTCTTGGTAGAAACAATATTTCCTATATTATCAAGCATAAAATTAATGATACTCTCAAGCATCATAACATCACCAATCTTGTTTCTAGATAAAATATCCTTCAAAACAACCGTACTATAAATACCCCTCAAATATTCTTGAATTTGACTTGTATCATCTAATTGCAATAAATACGGAAAAGCCCCCAACTCAATATATTCTCTGTAGGCCTTCTGTAATTTATCACTCATGCCCTTATGATTAACAAATTCTTTAAAAGACAATGGCAGAACATTGATTTCTATATACCGACCAGATAAATATGTAGCCAACTCACCAGATAACATATATGCATTTGAACCAGTTATAAATATATCAACATTATCCCTTAAGAATAAACTATTAACCACATACTGAAAATTCTCCACATTCTGAATCTCATCTAGAATAATTGTATAAAAGCCGCCCTCACCGATTTTTTCATCAAGATGTTTGAATAGAACCTTATAATCTAAAAGAGCAACGTTTCTCATATCATCAAAATTAATACTAATAATATTATTCTTGTCTACACCATCCTCAATTAGATGATTTCTATACATCTCAAGTAAAGTAGACTTCCCACAACGTCTAATACCAGTAATTACTTTTATTATCTTTTTCCCTCTATATCCAATTATCTTCTTAAGATATTCATCACGTTTAATCATTGAAACCTCCATAAATATTAAATAAACTTACTAATTAAAGTATATAACTATCATAAATAAAGTCAATAAGTTTTTGTATTCAAATACAAAAACTTTCATAATTTTAGAGTTTTTGCATTACAATACAAAAAAATGATGACCAAAGTCATCATTTAATCATATATAAAAGTTTTAATCAATAATTTTTTAACCTAAGGCTACATCAAGAACCATCATCACCACAAAACCAACCATAGTGAAAATAGAAATAAGATCACTACTCCTATTACCCTTACCACCTTGAGATTCAGGAATCAATTCCTCAACCACAACATAAATCATAGCACCAGCAGCAAATGATAAAGCAAAAGGCAAAACACCCCTAATCGACACAGCCAACAATGCACCAAGAACTGCAGCAATAGGCTCAACAATACCACTCAACTGACCATATGTGAAAGACTTCAACCTAGACAAACCCTCACGTCTAAGAGGAATAGAAACCGCAGCCCCCTCAGGGAAATTCTGCAAACCAATACCAATAGCCAAAGCCAAAGCAGCACCAAAACCAGCCTCACCACTAGCTGCAGCCCCAAAAGCCACACCAATAGCCAAACCTTCAGGTATATTATGAAGAGTAATCGCCAAAACCAACAACACAGACCTATTCCAAGAAGATTTCATACCCTCAGGCTCAAGTCTTTGCAAATGCATATGAGGTAACAATCTATCAATTAAAAATAAAAATATCCCACCAGCCATAAAACCACTAGCAGCCATAATTACAGCATTCTGACCAAGTTCCTCAGCCAAACTTATACCAGGAGCCAAAAGTGACCAAAAACTAGCAGCCACCATAACACCAGCAGCAAAACCAAGCATCCCATCCAGGACATCTCTCTTGATAGTCTTAAAGAAAAAAACTAAAGCAGCACCAAGTGCAGTTACACCCCAAGTAAACAATGTCGCCAAAAAGGCCATAATAATACCATTGTTCATCAAATTATTCATTGCTTTACTACCTCATTAGCAATACTAACAGCCTCCTTGGCATCCTTACCATAATAGTCAGCACCAATCATCCCTGCATACTCCACAGTCAAAACAGCACCACCAACCATAACAGGCACCGTAACGCCACTCTCACGAAGCTTAATGATAGTCTCCTCCATACTTTTAACAGTAGTAGTCATAAGAGCAGACAAACCAATCAAATCAACCTTCTTATCTTTAGCCGTAGCAATGATCTTCTCAGGAGAAACATCCTTACCAAGATCAATAACTTCAAAACCATAATTTTCCATCAGAACCTTCACAATATTCTTACCAATATCATGAATATCACCCTGAACAGTAGCAAGAATAACCTTACCCTTCTTAGTATCAACAGCACCACTTGCGGTTAAAGCCTCCTTAATAACCACAAAAGACGCCTTAACAGTCTCAGCAGACTGAATCAACTGAGGCAAGAAAACCTTACCCTTCTCAAAACCATCACCAACGATATTAAGAGCCGGCATTATATCCTCATTAACAATATCAAGCGGCTTCTTAACACTCAACATCTCCCTGGTCTTATCAGCTGACTTATCCTTCAAACCACCGATAATAATCTCCTGCAAGCTATAATCCGACAAAGCTTTTCCACTATCAGCTCTTTGTGCTAAGGCAGACTCGCTATACTTGCCAATAAAATCCTCAGCTTCCTTATCAAGATTAGCCAAAACCCTAAAGGCACTAATAGAATCCATCATTTCCTTGGACATTGGATTAATAATAGCCACATCAAGACCCATGGTCATAGCCATAGTAAGAAAAGTACTATTGATTAATGGTCTACTAGGAAGACCAAAAGAAACATTTGAAACCCCAAGACTTGTTTTCATACCAAGTTTTTCCTTGACCATAGCCAAAGTCTTCACAGTCTCCATAACTTCCTTCTGCTGTGCTGAAACTGTCAACACCAAAGTATCAACAATAATATCTTCCTTAGGAATACCATACTCTGCTGCCTTGTTCATTATTTTCTCAGCAATCTTAAATCTCTCAAGCGCCGTATCAGGAATACCTGTTTCATCAAGAGTCAGAGCAATAACTGCAGCACCATATTTCTTAGCCACTGGGAAGACAGCCTCCATAGAATCTAACTTACCATTAACACTATTGATTAAAGGCTTCCCGTTATAGTAGCGACAACCCATTTCCAGAGCTTTAACATCTGCAGAGTCAATTTGTAAAGGCAAGTTACTTATTTCTTGAATCAACTTGATAACCTCAACAATCTTACTGGGCTCATCTATCTTAGGCAGTCCTACATTAACATCCAAGGCATGAGCCCCGGCTTTTTCCTGCTGTATAGCTTCATCAACAATATATCCAAGATTATCTTCTAATAATGCTTCCTTCATTTTCTTCTTGCCTGTTGGATTAATTCTTTCTCCAATAATCACAAAATCCTCACCAATTGTAACTGTTGCAACAGGTGATGATATTTTAGTCTTTCTAAGAATATCTCTTTTATTAACACTTTCGCCCTTTAGAACAGAAGTAATCTTCTTAATATATGAAGGAGTTGTTCCACAACAACCACCAATTATAGTCACACCATCCTTAGCAAAACTTAAAGCCTCAGTTACAAACTGATCTTCAGTAATACTATAAACTGTTTCACCATTTCTGATTTCAGGCAGGCCTGCATTTGGTTGAATCATAACAGGAATACTAGCATACTTCAAAATATCAGCTAAGATGGCCTTAGATTCAACTGGTCCAAGAGAACAGTTCATACCCAGAGCATCAACGCCAAGCCCTTCCAATATATTAACCATAGTTTCAGGATTAGTCCCTGTTAAAGTTCTACCATTAACTTCAAAAGTCATAGTAGCAAGAATTGGCAAATCACTATTTTCCTTGATTGCAAGTATTGCCGCCTTTAATTCGTAAATATCAGTCATGGTTTCTAAAAGTACCAAATCACAACCAGCCTTAACTCCAGCCAATACCTCTTCCTTAACTAAGTCATAAGCCTGGTCAAAGGATAAGGTTCCCATTGGTTCCATCAATTGCCCTATAGGACCAATATCAAGAGCCACAGAAGCTTCCTTACCTGAACTGACTATTGCAGACTTGGCTAAAGCAACAGCCTCACCTATAACTTCACTAACATCAAGACCAGTACCAGCTAACTTGTGACTATTGGCACCAAAAGTATTAGTAGTTAGAACCTCTGCTCCTGCTTTTAGATAATCTAGGTGTATTTGCTTAATTATTTCTTTTTTTTCTAAATTGTATCTTTCAGGCAATTCTCCACCCTTCATACCATAGTGTTGGAGCATTGTGCCCATTGCACCATCAAAAAGAATGAGCTGTCCTTTATTTAATCTTTCTTTGAATAACATCTTGTTCCCTCTTTTCTAAATTTACAATACTCTCTGGCCAGACATGCGGCACAACGATCAAATTCACTGTTAAAAGGTATTTTTTGAATACCCATAATTGCTGTTACTGACTTCCTTGGTAGTAGCAGATGACTATCTGTTACTGTAAGCCCTATCTTCCTGTAACCATCAAGATATCTCACCAACTGATTTTGAACGCTTATTGGATAATCACCATAGCCAGGGCTATATCTAAAGGTATAGTAGTAACCTTCACCTAATTTTTCCTTAACTTCTTCTTCAATACCATCGCAGACTTCCTCAATCATTTGAGTTCCACAACTATCTAAAATGAAGTTCTTAGTCAGGTCTACCTTACTATAGTAGTTGAGTCTTTTTTCAACTTCAAAACCAAGAGTTGCAGCCATAACAACACAGCTGTCTGCATTAGCCAGATGTTTTTGAATGTTTTCACCTAAGAGCGGAAGTATACCATCATCAATATATGCCAGACTATTTTCATCCCTTTTCAACTCTACTATCTTATATGTATATTTATATCTGGAAATTTCCATAATCTCTTCTCTGACTTCATCAATTATCAAATCAAGTTCATTACTGTATTCTTGATTCTTATAGCCGAGATATCTTAGGACTTCATTTTTATCTATTTTAATATTCAATTCAGTTCTCCTTGAATTTACTACCCTTTATTATATAATTTTTACTTATACAATTAAAGTTTATTGCTATTATTATTTATGTTTTTTATACTTTTCTATATTTTTGTTTGCTACTACTTGGCTTGTCAGGTATGGTCATTTCGATGTACCCTAATCTCAAGGCAGGCATCAAATATTTTTCTCTAAAGGAAGGTCTATGTTTCAAACCCAATTTTTCCATCAATTCATTCGTAGATAATTCAGTTTTATCCATTATTGCAAGAAGCTTCTTAACCTGATCGGTAACCTGGTCGGTAACCTGGTCGGTAACAGCTATTTCTCTTAACACATCTCTAATAGTAGTTAATATAAACTTTATAAATTCACCTGAATCGCCTGACCTGTCACAGACACCAAGAATATCATAGTACTCGGACTGTCTATCTCTAATTAAAGTTTCTATAGGCAGCCAACCAAATAGATTATTCCATTTATATAAAATCAAAGTTTGCCACATTCTACCCATCCTACCGTTACCATCTGTAAAAGGATGTATAAATTCAAATTCATAATGAAAAACACAACTCTTAATCAATGGGTGAACATCACTTAATTTAGCCCATTCCATTAAATTAGTTATCAAATCTGGCACTAAATTAGCAGGAGGCGCCATATGGATTAACCTTTCTTCCGCGAATACACCAACTCCTCCACTGCGATAGTTACCAGCTTCATTTGTTAGATCATTCATCAATATCTTATGTGCTAATAATAAGTCTTTTTCCAAATAGGGATTTAAAAGAAATAACTTATCATAAGCCTCAAAAGCATTCTTAACTTCACAGATTTCTTTTGGTGCACCTAATATTCTTTTTCCATTAACTATATCTGTAACTTGATTTATTGATAAAGAATTATTCTCAATTGCAAGTGATGCTTGAATAGTTCTTATTCGGTTATCACGCCTTAGTTTTGGGCTGTTGCTCATTTTATCATTTATTGTTATTTTTGTTAAAATTTCAGTAATCTCAGAAATTAGATTAACAATTTTGTCTGAAATCGTGTATGGCGGCATATATTTAATTTCACTCATTTTTGACTCCTTTATTAACATTCATCTTGTTCTCTATTATACCGCACAAGTCTTACCTTAGCCATAGATTATAATTAATTAATTAAACTTCAAAAAAACTGAATTTACCTTTACTTTCAATAAGTATATTAAATATTTTTTTATGCTATAATTAAAGTTAATTAGATTCTAATAGGGAGGTTTTTAATGCAGATTAAAGATTTTTATAAAAGAGGAAAGACAGTAGTGTCTTTTGAAATATTCCCACCAAAAATGGGAGCTGGAACCATAGAAAGTATAACTGATAAATTAGAAGGATTTTCACAACTAAATCCTGACTTTATCAGTGTCACTTATGGTGCAGGTGGAACAACAACTGGAATAACCTGTGACATCGCAGGGAAGGTAAAGAATGACTTCAAAATAGAATCACTAGCCCACGTTACCTGCCTATCTTCAACAAAGGATGTTGTAATAAATACAATGGATAGACTTAAGGAAAACGGAGTCAGCAACATACTTGCTTTACGAGGTGATTTCCCTTTAGGTGATCAATCAATGATTCCAAATCCTCTTCATTTTGAATATGCTTCAGATCTTATTAGCTTTATAAAGAATCATTATGGAGATTCATTTAGCATAGGTGCAGCATGTTATCCTGAAGGACACATAGAATCAAGAAGCTTGACTCAAGATCTTCTTAATCTAAAAACAAAAGTTGATACTGGTGTTGATTTTCTAGTAAGTCAGTTATTTTATGACAACGAGCAATATTATAGATTTCTTGATAGTGCAGCAAAAGCTGGTATCAAGGTTCCAATTTCTGCCGGTATAATGCCAGTAATCAATGCCAAACAAATACATAATATTGTAACCCTATGTGGTGCTACACTCCCAAGGAAGTTTATTCGTATCCTGGATAAATACGAAGATAACCCTCAAGCCTTGATGGAAGCAGGAATTATGTATGCCATTGACCAGATTATAGATTTAGTAACTAATGATGTAGACGGCATCCATCTTTATACTATGAATAGACCTGAAGTGGCCACTAAGATAGTTAATAATATTTCTCATATATTAAAGAGGGGGTAGTTTATGAATATTGAAAAAAGAAGACAATTTATTATAAATTTTGTATTTTTTGCTATTATAGCTGGAATTCTATATTTTTCAATGAATTATCTGCTTAGCTGGCTGATGCCTTTTATCATCGGTTTTCTTATTGCTTATATGATGAATCCACTAATTAGTTGGACAGTAAGAAAAACCAAGATCAAAAGAAGACTAATAGCCTCTATCTATACGGTAAGCTTAGCTGTAATTTTCGGACTGTTAATCTGGCTTTTAGTGTATCTGATTGTTAAGTATTCCCAAACCTACTTTTATCTGTTACCGGAATTCATGACAAATGAACTATTACCAGCCTTTGAAAAAGTTAATGCCTGGATCAATAATTTTATTGAAGGATTTTCCCCGGATATGAAGATCCAGATATATAATCTACAAAATGAATTGTTAAGTGAAATACAAAGATGGACAATAACTATTTCTAGAAATGGTTTAGTATTATTAACAAATATAACAACATCGCTGCCATTTATTTTAATAACTTTCATATTCACTGTACTTGCAACAATATTTTCTAATATAGATTTTCCAATTGTTAAGGATTTTCTATTAGATATAATGCCAACTAACTTCAGGATTCTTGCCAGGAATATCAAGGTATCATTCAAGGAAACTATTGGTAAGTACATAATTGCCTATATAAAGATTATGTCAATAACCTTTATTGAATTGAGTATTGGTTTGACTATACTAAAAATCCCAAATTCTATTTTCATCGCATTTTTAATAGCCATATTTGATGTTTTACCTGTGCTTGGCACTGGTGGCATAATGGTACCATGGATATTGATAGCCTTTATCCTTGGAAATGCCCCACTTGGTGTCGGTCTCCTTATTCTTTATGGTGTGGTTACAGTTGTTAGACAATTGGTCGAACCTAAGATAGTTGGAGATCAATTAGGTTTAAATCCTTTAGTTGCTTTAATCTCCATTTACCTAGGTTATATCTGGTTCGGTGTTACTGGTATGCTACTTATTCCAATATTCGCTAATATTTTCATCCACCTATATAAAGAGGGTAAGCTAAAATCCTTTATAAATTTTGAAGAATTATATACCAACGATGAAGAGAGAACTAAGCGTAAGAAACAAGAAAGTAAAGATTCAAAATAAAGAATTAAAATAAAATTCTATCAATAAATAAAATAAAAGGAGCAGTTGAACTGCTCCTTTTTCTATATATATTAAAATGCTGATATGCCACTATTTGCCAATTTCAGTATAAGGCTGGCCATTTCAATAGCTGGTTTTTCAATATCTTCCATTAGCCATTTTTGAATAATACCTACACTACCAATTGCATAGAATGTATAAATAAATTCAGCATCAACAGGATTTATAGATTTACTAGAGGTCCAGGCAGAAATACACTGTTCTCTTACGATCATCATCACTTGCTTCTGAAAATTAATATCACCACTATCACCTAGAAGGACAATACACAACTCAGCATTTTTCTTTAAATATTCAAAAATTTTAACTAACATATCAAGTGAAACATTATCTGGATCATTAAAAGACCCATTCTCTAAATATTCTTTAATATCACTAATCAACTCTTCTTCAATCTTGCCTCGCAAGTCATATTGATCTGAATAATGGGCATAAAAAGTCGCTCTATTAATATCTGCATCATCACAAATCTCCTTGATTGAAATCTTCGATATATGCTTACTTTTCAATAGATTGATAAAACTCTCCTTAAGCACCATCTTTGTATATTTAACACGTCTGTCAATTTTTTCCGATTTCACAATATCCTCCTATGACTTAAAATCAAATTCTCATACTTTGGTAATTATTAAACACTTTAAGATCAATCGTTGTATAACTATCAAAGAAGAAAAATCTGATTATTGAAGTATACAACTAATGTCAGTATACTAAAGTTATGATATATATACAACACAATGTTTAATAAGTCGGAGGAATAATGGCTAAGATAGAACTCAATGGTATAAAAAAAGAATACAAACTAGGAGAAGTTAAAATAAAAGCAGTAGAAGACTGCACATTTATGATAGAAAAAGGAGAACTAGTAGTTATACTAGGACCATCAGGTGCGGGTAAGACAACAATACTAAACTTGATTGGAGGAATGGATAATCCAACTGAAGGCAGCATAATCATAGATGGAACAAGAATTGATAACTATGATACTAAATCCCTTATTAAATACAGAAGAAACGATATCGGTTTTGTTTTTCAATTCTACAACCTGATTAATAACCTAACAGCTCTAGAAAATGTAGAGCTCGCTTGTCAGATATGTCCTGACTCTTTAGATCCAAGAACAATCCTTGAACTAGTAGGTTTAGAAGAACGTATAAATAACTTCCCCTACCAACTTTCTGGCGGGGAACAACAAAGAGTTGCGATAGCTAGAGCAATAGCAAAAAATCCAAAGCTCCTTCTATGTGATGAACCAACAGGCGCATTAGACAGCAACACTGGTAAAAAAATAATACAACTACTACAAAAAACCTGCAAAGAAATGAATATGACAACAGTAATAATCACTCATAATTCAATAATCGCTGATATTGCTGACAAGGTAATACATATAAGGAATGGAACCGTCGAAGATATAATGATAAATAAAAATCCTAAAAATGTATCAGAGATTGTGTGGTGATTAAATTGCTCTTTAAAAATGCCTTAATGAAAGTAAAAAAATCATATGGTAGGTTCATATCCCTCATAATAATAATTGCTGTTGGCATAGGCTTCTTTGCCGGTATTAGAGCAAGTTCACCAGATATTATAAATTCGGTTGATACCTATTACCAAAATAATAATTTCATGGATCTTAAGGTTGTAAGTCCAATGGGGCTAGATGATGAAGATGTCAAAGACTTAAAACAATTAGAAAATGTCTCTTTTGTAGCACCAAGCTATTCACTTGATGTACTAAATGAAGGAAAACCTATAAAGGTCCATGCTATTGAAGAAAATATTAATAATACAACTATCATAACCGGAAGACCACCTAGTAGTGATAATGAATGTCTAGCTGATAGTAAGAAATATAAAATCGGAGATATTATAACAATAACTAACCTTTTAAATGGACAGTTACGAAATAAAGAATATAAAGTCGTAGGAACTGTTAATTCAGTACTTTATCTATTTAAGAACTATGGTATATCCAACATTGGGGATGGTAAACTATCCTCCTTTATTTTCATACCAAGAAATAATTTCCAAATGAACTATTATACAGAAATATACCTAATAGCTAAAAACCCCAATAATGCCCAAATCTATTCTAAGGATTATGAAAAGTTAATAAGTCAAATCAAAAAGGATATATCAGGAGTTAAAAAAGAGGGAGAAAACTCAAAATGGTTTATTATTGATAGAACATCTGCTCCTGGTTATAGTTCCTTAGAGGAAGATACAAAAAAGGTTACCTTGATAGCTCAAGTACTGCCTGTATTCTTTATAGCTATAGTTGCACTCATGAGTCTTAATACTATGACTCGTATGATTGATGAAGAACGAGGTGAAATAGGCACTCTTACATCACTTGGCTATTCTAATATTAGTATCTTATCAATGTATTTGCTATATGTTTTTATAGCTTCTATTATTGGTATATTTGGTGGTTTTTTCTTAGGCAGTAGTTTAATACCCTATATTATCTACTCCACTTATCAATCAAGTTATATACTCTCTAAACTATTAATTAGTTATGACCTGTTTAATCTTTTTCTCATAACCTTAGTAACTCTAGCGTTGATGTTTTTAGTAACTATCAGAGCAGGTAGAAAAGAACTAAAAGAAAAACCAGCTAATCTACTTCGTCCTGTACCCTTAAAAAAAGGGCAAACAATTCTACTAGAAAATTTTACTTTTGTCTGGAAGCGCTTATCTTTTAGTTGGAAAGTTACTATGCGTAATATTTTCAGATATAAAAAAAGGGTATTTATGACTATAGTGGGTATTGCAGGTTGTACAGCTCTTTTACTTACTGGTTTTGGTATTAGAGATAGTGTTAGCGGAATAGCTGATTTACAGTATAGTAAAGTTATGAAGTACGATGATATGTTGATATTAAAAAATGAGACAACAACTATAAATGATGAATTAAAGTTACTTCTTGATAAGGAAGAAATTACTAAACCAACGTTAATCAAACAAGCTACATATACTGTTGATACTGGTAATACCAATATTGATGTTAATCTAGTTATTCCTGAAGATGAAGATATTTTCGAAGAATATTTTATCTTGAATAGTATTTATGATAAAAATATTGCTACATTAGATGATAGTGGCGTGGTGATCACAAGCAAAATTGCAGAACGCACAGGAGCAGGTATTGGAGATACAATTAAAATAACTGATATAGAAAATAAAAGTATTACCCTCAAGGTAACTGATGTGGTAGAAAACTATATAATGCACTATATATATATGAGTAAGGAATCCTATAGGGAAATTTTTGGGGACAGTGCTATGTATAATGTTGTTGTATCTGACCATACAGCTAAGGATGAGTCCTCCCTTGCCAGGAATTTAATTGATAGTGACTTTTTTTCTAGTGTTAATTTTACAACTGATGGTTTAAATACTTTTAACCTATTGGTTTCTAGTTTAAATAATGTTATTGTGATGATTATTGTTATCGCTTCAATCTTGGCTCTTATAGTTCTCTTCAATCTTACTTCCATAAATATTAGTGAAAGGAAACGTGAAATTGCTACCTTAAAGGTACTTGGTTTCTATGATAATGAGGTTAATAAGTATATTTATAGGGAGACTATTATACTTACGTTTATTAGTATAGCAATTGGACTTTTAGGAGGTGTTTTTCTTCATAGGTATGTTATTGGTATTATTGAGGTTGATAGTACTGTTTTCCTCAAATATATTAATCCTTTAAGTTATTTATGGGCTTTCCTTATTACAGTATTTTTTACTATAGTAGTTCAACTCTTCACCTATTTTAAATTGAAAAAGATTAATATGATAGAGTCATTAAAATCAGTGGATTAGATTAAAGTAAGGAGCAGTTAAAACTGCTCCTTACTTTAAATAGAGTATATCTTTCTTAACAAACTACAATAATATTTTGTAGTCATATTTTTAATTCCTGTATTATACTCATCAAACATTTCCTTTTCCATCTCCTTAACAAATCTTCTCATATCATGTAAAACATCATCTTCTAAAACAACAGATACATTTTCACTAATCAAGGATATTAATAAAGCAATATCTTTAATATGTTTTTTAATGTGACTGGTTAAACCTGCCTCACCTAAAATGTATCTATCTGTAAGTTCACACCATGCTTTGGCTTTAAAAGGTATTAAATGTATTTCATCCATAACTGATATACCATCTATGATCTTAGTTCCATTTAATAAAAAACTATAATAATCATCATTTAGTAGAATAGCAGAAAGACTAGATATATCATCAGCTATATGCAAGGGAAGTAAATGACTTCCAGGATAAAGCTCAATTTCATTTGGCAATCTAGAAAATAATTCTATCATAGCAGGATAATTTTTATCCTCAGGTTTTTCAAAGCGATAAAACCTACTAATCTCTTTACCAATATATCTATTTTTGTATTTCCCAGCATTGATAAAACTCCAAAATATTTTTACAAAACTTTTGTCAACATTTTCTATGATTAATACTATGTCGAAATCTTTTGTTGTTCTAAAAGTTTCACCTATTTCATTTAATATTAAGGTACACGCTGTACCACCAATCATTACATAGCTTTTTTCAAAGCCTTTGAAAAATTCCTTGAATATTTTTAACCCTCGCATAACTCCATCCTTATTAGTTCTTCTAATTCTTTTTCGACACGAGGATCATTTTCTCCCATATACGCCGCATATAAGGAAAATATATCAACAATATCACTATTAGAAAATAAACATGGATCATATTTCCAAACTTCTATTCTCACATAGTTCATAGAATCTAGCTCGTAATCCTTTAATACAAGATTTCTACTTATATTATTGAATTCCTTTTTACTAACAGCATAAGTTACATATTTAGAATCACTTAACATAGATATTTTTGACAAACCACTATCATAAGAGAAAAACAAATCAACCCCACTTGGTATTTCTTTGATATACTCACTTCTTTGAACTGGGCTTATCATAAAAGATTTACCCTTTTCCCAATATTCAAATCTTCTTACACGCTTATATTTTTTCCTAGTAGCACTACCACTCTCCATCAGTAGCCCTAATTGAACTAGTTGCCTTATAGCCCTATTTACTGAAGACATGGATAAATCTAATGCATGAACTAGATCTATAGGTGATACTTCTTCTTTATTTTGATTAAGAATATATAAAAATACTACCTGTTGACCTATAGTAAACTTATTTATCTTATCTATTTTCAAATTCACCTTTTCATTAAAATCAAGATATATCCAAGGCAAATATATTTGAGATCCTGGTACTATAAAAGCAATCCTATTCTTAACTAGTTTTTTTCTTTGAGTAGATCTAAGTTCATCAAATACCAAAACCTTCTTATTCTTATCTATTTTATTCAAATTTAAAAGATTTTTAAAAATCTTATCAATCATTATTCTTTCTGTCTTTATTTCTATTAAAATACAATTATCCCCATGTATGTTAACTTGAAGAAAGTCATATTCATTAGCTAAGTATAGAGGTATATCATCCATCAATGAATATTGTTTAATTATTGACTTCTCTTCAAACACCTCTTCTAAGTATTTTTCTATTTTCATACTATTCATTCATTTCACCTCTTTATAAACTATTATGTCATCTGTAATTGCATTATATCATTTTAAATGACATAATGCTATTTTAAATGACTTAATAAAAAACTACAAAAAAAGAGAGCCTTCAAGCTCTCCACTACTTAAGGTATCAAACCATTCATCAACCTGTAAACATAAAATACAATAGTCAACAACAGCACAATACCAACATAAACAATTATTAACCCTCTCCACTTAGGCAATAACCTATAATGAAACACTGCCAGAAAAGCTATCACCAAAGGAAAAGCCATCGGGTTATAGAACCAGTACCCGACAAAATCTAACCTTGCTATAGAAAACATTGCCCTAGTTGCCCCACAAGTAGGACAAGGAACTCCTGTTATATACCTTAGCAAACATGATATATCCAACCAGGAGTAAATGAAAAGAAATAGAATACCAAGACCAAGAAACAAAAAATGCATACCCAGTATTGCCTTCCACCCTCTACCCTTATTCTCTGAACTAGCCATTGATCATACCCGACCATATAAGAACAAGAAGCACAACACCAACAATAGCCCTGTATATTACAAAACCAACATAACTATGCTTCCCAAGAAATTCAACAAAAACCTTCACAACAAAATAGGCCACAATGAATGACACCACAAAACCAACAACTAAAGCCACAATTTCAATAGTACTTCCAATCACCAACTCATTAAGCTCAAAAACAAAAGCACCAATCATTATAGGAATAGCCAAAAAGAAAGAAAACTCTGCTGCAAGTCTTGGAGATAAATTTCTAAATAATCCACCACTAATTGTAGAACCACTCCTACTCATACCAGGCACCATAGCCAGACACTGAAATAAACCGACCACTAGAGAATCCTTAATAGTCAAGGATTCCAAGCTATCCTTTCTAGAATCAGCCTTCTTGCCCTTGGTATAAAGTTCTGCAACATACAATAGCACAGCACCTACAATAAGAGAAACAGCAACTATATAGACGCTACCAAAAAATGATTTAATAACATCTGAAAAAATCAATGCTAATACAAGTGCCGGCAGAACACCAACAATTACATTTATAGCAAGACCTCTGCCCCACTTACCCTTACCAAGATTTTTTAAGGCGCTAATTATTCGTTCCCTATACAAGACAACAATCGCGAGTATTGCTCCAAGTTGAATCATAACCTGAAAACTAGTAGCAAAAGCACCTCTAAAATCCAATAAATTTCCAAATAAAATAAGGTGTCCAGTAGAAGAAACAGGTAAAAACTCAGTTAACCCCTCAACAACACCCAATATTATAGCCTTAAGTATTAAATAAAATCCTAACATAAATATCCCCCTATAGTCCAAACAATCTTTTAGTATTCTCTACAGTTGCAGTAATAATAGAACTACCACGCACTTCATTAATCCGTTCAGCAATATATGGTAAATAAGCTGGTTCATTTTGTTTACCTCTAAAAGGATGAGGTGCCAGATATGGACAATCCGTCTCTATCAACAAGTACTCCAAAGGAATACGACTAGCAACCTCCAACGGATTCTTAGCATTCTTAAAAGTAACCGGACCTGCCATAGATATATAGAAACCAAGTTCCTCAATAACTCTCATAGCCGATTCATAAGAACCAGAAAAACAATGAAAAACACCCCTAAGACCCTTACCATGTTCTCTAATAATTTCAAAGGTCTCCGAAAAAGCATCCCTTGAGTGAATAACCGCTGGCCTCCCCATTTTCTTAGCCAATTCAAGTTGTCTAATAAAAACATCACGCTGTTTTTCCCTCGGACTATTATCATAATAGTAATCAAGACCTATTTCCCCAAGACCAACCACTTTGTTATTCCCTAATAATTCTTCTAGTCTGATTTCCACTTCATCATTATAAGTAGCTGCATCATGTGGATGGATACCTACAAGAGCATATACATCCTTATTTGACATTGCAATCACCACAGCTTTTTCACTGGATGCTAAGTCATAACCAGGAACAATAAAGGACTCAACACCTACAGCCCTGGCTCTTTCTAATACACCTTCAAGATCAATAAATAACTTAGGATCATTTAAATGACAATGAGAATCAATCATTAACTAACCACAGCTCCCTCTTCAAGATCACCATCAACAGTCAATAATCTTAAATCATTTTCACCCTTGGCAGCCAACAACATACCATGTGACTCAATACCCCTAAGCTTAGCAGGCTTCAAGTTATAGACAACTATGACCTTCTTGTCAATCAGGTCCTCAGCCTTGTAAAAAAGGGCGATACCAGCAACTACGGTCCTCACCTCATCAGTACCAACCTTGACAGATAATTTCAGTAACTTGTCAGCACCTTCCACCTTTTCAGCTTCTAACACCCTGCCAACTTTAAACTGACACTTGGCAAAGTCATCAATGGATATTAGATTGTCTCCAACTTCTTTTCCATCTATATTCTTATCATTACTTTTCTCAGTATTCTTAGCCTTCTTATCTTCCTTCTTAGGCTTATCAACTGCTACTACTTCCTCCTTGATTTCAATACGAGGAAATAAAGGAGCACCCTTGTTTACCCTGAAGGACTTATCAATAGCACCAAAGGCTAACTTCTCATTAGTAAAATATTCACTGTCCATTCCCAACTGAGCCATTACTTTGGCACCAGTTTCAACTAATACAGGACTTAACATAATAGTGGACATACGAATAATTTCCACAAGTTGATAAAGAACCACAGCCAATCTATCCATCTGCCCCTCTTTGTATAGGGTCCATGGAGCAGACTCCTCAATCATCTTATTACCTCTACCCACCAATTTAAAAATTGCTTGTAAGCCCAAACTTATCTCGAACTTATCCATATGCTGTTGGTAACTTTCTACAACTTCGCCACTTAATGTAACTAAGTCAGCATCGAAGCCCTCTTTAACAATTGGTATGTTACCAGCAAAATATTTATCAATCATAGAAATTGTTCTACTTAATAAATTACCATAATCATTTGCTAAATCAATATTAATCCTATTAACCAAGGCATCCTCTGAATAATAGTAATCAGAACCACCCGGCATTTCTCTTAATAAGAAATATCTTAGTGAGTCGGCACCGTACTTTTCAATCAATAATAGTGGATCAACCACATTACCGACAGATTTACTCATCTTGCCCCCACCAGATAATAACCAACCATGACCAAAGACAGTAGTAGGTAACTTAATATCAGCAGCCATAAGAATTATAGGCCAGATTATTGTATGAAAACGAATAATATCCTTCCCAACCAGATGGACAATCTCATCGTTGTTCTTCCAGAATTGCTTATAAAGAGGCCCATCATCAAGCCAGTCCAAAGCAGTTATATAGTTAGTCAGAGCATCAAACCATACATAAATAATATGACCTCTGTCTATTGTTATAGGAATACCCCAGTCGAAAGTCGTCCTTGAAACAGATAAATCCTCCAAACCAGTTTTAATGAAGTTCATCATTTCATTTCTTCTACTCTCTGGTTGAATAAAATGAGGATGGTTTTCTATATATTCAAGCAACTGATCACCATATTTACTCATCTTGAAGAAATAGCTTTCTTCCTTAACGATATCAACAGCTTTACCACAATCCGGACAATGTCCTTCAGCTAATTGAAACTGGGTAAAGAAAGTTTCGCATGAAGTACAGTAATAACCTTCATACTCTCCCTTGTAAATATCACCCTTGTCATAGATTTTTTGAAATAGTGCTTGTACTGTATCATAGTGTCTTTTTTCGGTTGTTCTAATAAAATCATCATAATCAATATGCATCTTTGACCATAAATTTTTAAAGGTTTTAACGATGCCGTCAGTATATTCTATAGGTTTCATACCTTTTTCAGCAGCAACCTTTTCAATTTTTTGACCATGTTCGTCGGAACCTGTAAGGAAATAGACATCATAACCCATCATTTTCTTATAGCGGGCCAAGGTATCGGCCATAGTTGTTGTTAAAGTATGCCCTATATGTAACTGAGCACTCGGATAATATATTGGGGTCGTAACATAAAAACTTTTCTTCTCCATTAATTATTCCTCCTTCTTTCCTAATATATATTCATAAAGCCTGTTCTTGCTGACATTATAGTCAGTAGAAATAGTCTTAAGAGCTTCCTTGCTTTTGATGCCTTCACCAAGCATCCTTTGATAAATTTTGTATTGTTCTTCTAAACCTAACTCGACAGCGATTTCATTATTACCTTCAATTATTAAGACCATCTCACCTTTTAGTTTTCTCTCACTTACAATAGCTAGTAATTCGCTTAAAGTCCCTCTAATTACTTCTTCATAATACTTAGTTAACTCCCTAGCTATAGTAGCCGGCCTATCACCAAGTATCTTCAGTAAAAGTAAAAGATCTTTTTCCACACTATGGGGAGTTATATAAAATACTAGAGTTGCTCTAATATTCTTTAATTCTGTTACAACAGCTTCTCTTTCCTTAACTTTGCCCTTTGGTAAGAATCCATGGAAATAGAAATTATTGGTTGGTAGTCCTGATATGACCAATCCGCTTATAACGGCACTAGGACCAGGTATGACTTCCACTCTAACTCCTCTGTTCCAGGCTTCCCTGACCAGAATTTCACCAGGATCACTTATTCCCGGCATACCTGCATCAGAAACCAGAGCTATCTTGTTTCCAGCCTCAATCAAATCTATCAGATGTGCTTTTTTTTCATTCTCACTATATTTTTGATAGCTGATCATCTTCTTGGAGATACCAAGATGATTCAGTAACTTTAGTGTCTCTCTTGTATCCTCACAGGCTATTAAGTCTGCTTCTGTTAATATTCTAACAGCCCTTAGGCTGATATCTTCTAGATTACCTATTGGTGTACCTACTAGATAAAGGCATCCATCTTCTTTTACCATTCTAGCACTCCCTTTTCATACAGATCCTTTATTTCCTTTGTATCATTACCGTTACTATCTCCAATATATAGGGGTGTTAATAATTGTACTCTACCTTTATGATTCTTCCTCGCTACAACTATAACTAATGTAGCTTCCATTCCTGGTTTTGGGTATATTGGTTTAAGGGCATAAGGTGCCAGTTTATTATTACTTAATTTAGACAATAACTCAGCTAATCTATCTGCTGGGTAGATGACATAAAAATATCCACCTGCCTTAAGGAGTTTCTTGGCTTTTTTAATCAGACTATCCATCTCCCCAAATAGTTCATGCCTGGCTATGGCTATCTGCCGGTTATTTGGCTGGTGTCCATGATTGAAGTAAGGTGGATTGGAAACTATCAAATCATAGGTGTCTTGTCCCACTATATCTCTATAATCCCCTTCTATTAAATTAACCTCAAGCTTATGTAGATGAAAATTCTCTTCGGCTAGATCATAAAGATCTTTTTGTATTTCAACAGCAGAAAATTCCCAGTCAGGGAATCTTTTGCTAATTAGTAGAGGTATTATACCGCTGCCTGTACCTATGTCTAGTATCTTGGTTTGTACAGTCCTACCTCTTAAAAAACCAGCCAGTAAAAGAGCATCAATACTATACCTGTATCCATCTACAGGTTGATAAAAGGAATATTTATATAATACTTCTTCCCTGACCTTTTTCATTATTCTGTCCTATCTATTACATTTAGGCAGAAGATACAATCTTCATCCCTTAGTCTTCCAAAGGAACTATGGCAAATATGAAAGCCTTGTTCATAAAGCTTGATTAAATTACCTACACTTTGGGACTTGTCTTCCTTTTGTAAATAGTTGCTCAATTGTTCATTTCTTTTTTCCAGAACCTCAAGCTGTTTTTTTAATTCTTCCACTTCATGGAGAATATCATTTATTCTTTCAACTATCAGATCAATCTGTGCTGATATCTTCATCTAGTTTCTCCTCTTCTGGACTAACTACAATTTCTTGAAATCCTGCTGGCTCAAAATCAGTCTCATCAAGGCTGAACTTTCCAAATCCACCATCAGCTAATATTACAGTAACCTGTTTGGTGAAGAAGCTGTTTTTTATAATCTTGCCTCTGCCCATAGGGGTTTCAACAAATGATCCTTCTTTTGGAAAAGTTGCTCTTAGTACAGTGTAAGATTGATCCTCATACTTAAGACAACACTTTAATCTTCCACAAACACCATTTATTTTTGTAGGATTTGGTGATATATTCTGATTCTTAGCCATCTTAATAGAAATTGTTTCAAACTCACCAAGGAAACTTGAACAACAAAGATTACGACCACATGAGCCGTAGCCTCCTAGGTGTTTAGCTTCATCTCTGACTCCTACTTGGCGTAGTTCTATTCTTGTTTTAAATACACTTGCCAAATCCTTAACTAATTCCCTGAAATCTACTCTGCTTCCTGAAGTGAAGTAAAATATTATCTTACCTCTATCGAAGGTATATTCAGCATTTAATAGTTTCATTGGTAAATCATGTTTTTTTACTTTTTCATCACAAGTTTTCAAGGCATCTTTTTCTGCCCTTTTATTATCTTCTAGTTTCTTTTTATCATGATCTGTTGCCATTCTTTGTATTGGTTTTAGAGGTTGGACAATTTCATTTTCTGTAACTTCCTTAATGTCAGTTACAGCTGTTCCATATTCCAAGCCTCTAGCAGTTTCAACAATTACATTGTCTCCGGTGCTTACATTAAAATTTCTTGGGTCGAAATAGTAGGTTTTCCCAACACCTGAGAACCTAATACCTATAACCTTGTATAGTTTACTCACTAAATATTCCTCCTATGGTTAAAAAGCAATACTCTAAAGCATGCCTTTCATTTACATTTCTTTTTATTTTTCTCAGAGCATCATCGATAGCTCCAACAACTTTCAAATTAAATTCCTTTAAACCATGTCTATAGCGATCCATTGCTTCAAGTTGATAATAGCTTAGCAATTCTTTTAGATATGGTTTTTTATTTAGTTTCTCTGCCAGATTAAAAATAGCTTCAAGATCTTTACTTATAAACAATTCGCAAAATTGTTTGTAATCCAGTAAATCCTCGTCTAGATTATCTAGTAGGACTCTAGCTTCGTCAATAGATCCAAGGCTTAGATACTGGTTATTCTCATAACCTAATCCAGTCATTATCTTGGCAAGATTTTCCTTGCTTAGATTGTTTAAATAGTATTTTTCTACCCTGGACATTATTGTTGGTAGAATATCATCCGGGTTTATTGCAGTAAAGATAAATATAGTTCCCGGTAATGGTTCCTCAATTACTTTCAGCAATGAATTAGCTGCAGCTTCTGTCATTCTCTCTGCATGTTCCATAAATATTATTCTATAGGAACCTTCGTATTTTTTTAGGTGTTCTTCTTCTAATATCCTTCTTATTTCATCAATCTTGATAGATTCTCCAATGTCATAAAATGGTATAAATTCCATATAGCTTTCCATGTCAAATTTCTTACAGGAACTACATGTTCCGCAAAATCCAGGATTGCCCTGTTGGCATAGTATGCTTTTTATAAAGGCAAGAGCCAATGTCTTTTTGCCTATGCCCCTTTTACCAAAGAACATATAGGCGTGGTTGTATTTCTTGCTTTCAAGATCCTTGGTTAAATAATCTACAATCTCTTTTTGCCCCAGTATTTCTTCTAGTCTTTTAACCTCTATCATTGCCTAATACTTCCTCTGCTCTCTTTAAGACCATGTCTGCAAGATCTTTTATGCTTAAGTCCCCATCAACAATAGTGAATCTACTGTTTGCGACTCTTTTATTTTCACTTGCTATTAGATCGAGATATCCTTGTCTAACCTTTTTCATGAAGGTCATGCCTTCTTGTTCCATTCTATCTAGTTCTTTCTTATCCATACGATTTTCAATTGTCAAAAGATCTGTATCTACAAAAAAAGTTAAATCCGGTGTGGCTTTTTCTATGAAAATTCTGTTTATTTCTATCATTTTATCTAAACCTAATCCTCGCCCACCACCTTGATAGGCTATGGTAGAATCATAAAAACGGTCGCTTATGACTATGTAGCCTTCAGCGAGCTTAGGAATAATTATTTTTTCTAAATGTTCTACTCTGGCTGCACAGTAAAGGAATACCTCAGTCATGGCTTCAATTGGCTCATGGATATGTAAAAGTACATTTCTTATGGCCTCTGCAGTCTTTGTTCCTCCAGGTTCTCTGGTCATTAAAACCTTGTAACCTTTCTTTTCTAGACTTTCTTTTAAAAGTTGACATTGGGTCGATTTTCCTGATCCGTCTATTCCTTCAAATGTTATAAACATATAGTTCTCCTAATTATTAAAATCCTAACTTATATTATATCATTTTAATCACTTAATAACAAAAATTATGTCATCTTTTATTTCACTACAGCCTGTATAGTCACCATTCCAGTTCAGCATCTTCTCTATTACATAATCGTCAATGATTTCCCCTGGTACCAATAGCGGTGCTCCTGGTGGGTAGGGACTATAAAGGACTCCACTGATACTCCCTTTGCTTTCACTTATGCTGACAGCTTTTTTCTCTAAAAAGAAGGCTTCACCTGGGAGGATTTTCATTTCAGGTATGTGTTGTTCTTCTACACTACCATCTCCGGTACCAACAAAATCATCACTCATCTTGAAATTGTTACTAGCCATTTTCAAGCTCTTTAAAAACCAGTCGTAATTTCCTGATGTATCGTAGAAACTTAATATTCCAAGTAGATATTTATCAGTAGATAGTTCAAAAAAAACACCTCTTTTTTCCTCAAGCCAGTCAACTACAGCCCCTAGCTCGATATTCCTATCAACTGTTATTAAAAGTTTTAAAGGATCATCATTTTCTATTACTAAAAAACCCTTTATTAGACTGATTTCTTTTTTTAATATTTCTATCCTCTTTAGTCTGTCTTCTATTTTCATTTTCATCATTTCTCTGATACTATCTTCTATTGATAAAAGTATTGGAAAAGAGGGACTGGAGGTTTGATAAAAATTGGCATATTCTCTAAAGTCATCATCTATATTTGAGAGTATTACTGCTCCTTGGTTCATTGCACCTAGTGTCTTGTGGAAGGAATGTATTTGCAGACTCATCCAGTTATTAGTTTGGTTATGGATATAGTAAAGATGGGAACCATGTGCTCCGTCAAGTATGGATAATTTATCCTTAAGAAATGGTTTTAAGAGAGCATAATCTTCCATATAGCCCTCATAGGTAGGGTTGTTAAAGACGGCGGTATCTACCTTCCCTATATTTTCAAGATAATCTTTAGCTGGTATGGGTCTTGCTATACCCAAATTATCAATATCATTCTTCAAATATATTGGTTCTTGTCCCTGGTCGATTATTCCTTTATAGATGGATTGATGTGAACCTCTTGGTAATAAGACTTTTTTTCCTTTACCCGCATATAGTAGGGAGGACATTAAAAGCCCTGTGGAACCATTGGTTCCTATATATGTTCTTTTAACATCGTAAATATGAGCAATAGCTTTTTCTAGTTCTTTAATACTCCCAATGGGGTTTAGTAGATTGTCAGTGAAGCTTAGTTCTGTTGTGTCTGTAGGTAGTCTTAACCCTTTGTGTCCCGGCATATGTAAGGAGAAGGCTTCCTTTTTTTTAAGCTTATCTAAATCTTGTCTGATACTCATGCTATTATCTCCAAGGCCTGTTCGAGATCTTCAATTAGGTCGTCAACATCTTCAAGACCTACTGACAATCTGATGAGTGTCGGACTGATGTTCTGTCCTCTATGGGTCATCAATGCTGGTATTTCTACTAGTGATTCTGTATCACCTAGGCTTACTGCTATTTTAAATAGTTTGAGGTTATCTACTAACTTGATTGCCTTACTATTACCGACACCACTATCCTCTAACTCAAATGTGATCATTCCGCCAAAATCTTTCATTTGTTTCTTGGCAATATTGTAATCTTCAAATGAGTTTAAGCCTGGATAGTAGACTTTTTCGACCTTGTTGTGTTTTTCTAAGTAATTTGCAACAATCATTGAATTTTGGCAGTGACCTTTCATTCTGTATTCCAGGGTTTTTAGTCCTCTATTAAATAACCAGGCGTTAAAGGGTGCCATGGCAGTTCCAAACTCGCACATGTAGCCAAATCTTAAGGTTGCTTCAAAATCCTTGTTTTTACCAACTACAAGACCACCTATTGCATCTCCGTGTCCTCCAATGTATTTCGTGGCACTATGGACTACAAAATCAGCTCCTAATAGAAGAGGTTGTTGAAGAACAGGGGTAGCAAAAGTGTTATCAACGATTATTATAATCTCATTTCCTAATGCTTTTCTTAGTTCAGCTATATCGATGATATCCAGGGTTGGATTGGCCGGGGTTTCTAGATAGACTACCTTATAGCCATCTTTTATTATATTATCTATATCTTTATCAGTATTGGTTTTAGTATTATATAGGTCCCTTAGATTCATCATGGTAGTCTTTATCCCATAATCAGGCAGTATTTTATTTATCAGGTTATAGCTACTACCATAGAGGATATTGTGGGTTAATAGCTTATCTCCATTTTTTAGTAATGACAGTAATATTGTAGCAATAGCACCCATTCCTGAACTAAAGGATACGGCAAAAGCTCCTTCTTCTAGGAGGGTTATTTTGTCTTCTAGTTCTTCTAGATTGGGGTTTCTGCCTCTGGTGTAGACGTATTGGTCATTTTTACATTCAAAGGTTTGTTCTGCATCTTCTACACTATCGAAATAGAAGGTGGCTGTTTGGTTTATGGGCGGTGTGAGTTCTTTATTGCCACTGTATTTTTTATGTTGTTTTCCGTGTATGCTTAGGGTTTTGGTTTTCATATCAGTCCCTCTTTTATTCTTTATTTCTTCATAATTACTTATGTTAAATTATATCATATTTAGCTTATTGGTGGTATTTTGTCATTTAATGATAAAAATGGAATAATTATATAAAATAATTATTCCATGAAAATTCAATATTAAATAAAGTTTTTAGCTACTTGTAATATAAAACAGTTACTGGTGTAGAAATGGATGTATCAACCTTGTTTAAGGTCTTAATAACATAGACCTCGCTGCGGTCCGTCTCACCGTTTTCTACTCTTAAGTTAAAGGTAAGTACAGATCCAAGACCAGTCACCTCACCATAAATACTTGTATTTCCATAAAATTCGTTATCAAAAACCTGAACCCCATTCTTATAGATCCTGCCACCTGTAAATTCTAATTCACTAAATGACCCATCTCCACTAACAGCAATCTCAGCTACATATGTCAGTTCATTCTTTAGATATGCCTTTGCACTGCTAGCTATCAGTCGTTCTTCACTTTCAAGAGCACTAGAAACAAAAACCTTACTAACAACAGAGAAAAAAGAAACTAAAGCCACCATAACCAAGGAGGCTATAGCAACAGTTGCCACCACTTCTATAAGAGTAAAACCTTTTCTATTAAAAATTCTCAAAATCCATCACTTCCTTATGGTCTAAACAAAGTATAGGAAATAGTCATATCATCTTGTGTTTCACTATCAGTATGATATAGCCCATTAACAATTACTGATGAACCATTCACCTTAAAAGTAACTTGACCAGCTGTTCCATCAACTGTATTGGTCTCCAGTCTTTTTTCAATTACTCCATTACTTTCATACACAAACTGACCTATCTCAAATCCCCTTAGTATTAAAGCTGTTCCGTTATAGATACCTAAAGATAGTATAGCTAAAATACCCATGGATGCTATCACTTCAATAAGGGTCATTCCTTTATTATTAAATTTTTTGACCATTATCATTTTTCTCATCTTTTTTTCCTTTAATTTTCGTGTTTTTCTATTTTTATGTTCTAGTATGTTGCTTTCATATATTGTCCTGCTATCCAGGTTACTGATCCTGGTGTTGAGGCAGCTTGATAATCAAGTATAATTTGATAGTTGATTAAAGAACCCATATTATTATTTCTAATATGGTTTAAGGTGCCAACCTTTACTTGTCCATAAAGAGTAGAAACTCCATAACCAGGATAATTGACATATAGTCTAGAACTACTAGTTGTTCCGTAGACAACAGCTGAAGATTGGTGTTGTAAGATTAAGTCAGCACTATTTTCTAAGATAAATACAACTCTTGGATCTCTAGGCGTGCCACCATCAGGAACATCTAGTGCACTCGATAAAGTTAGATCATGTCCATTTCTAACTATTATGTATACAGGATTATCAGGAGTAACATTAGAATCAAGTTGACTAGCAATATTTGCAATCGTTGTAGTTGTTGAATTTGTCCTATAATATGTTCCACCCACTAAAGTCATACCATTTGTATAGTTAGTTCCAGTTGTTCTAACCCAAGATGGAACAGCATCATATATGTTCTTCATATCTTGTGTAACTTCATATAGATCCGGACAATCACTATTTGTTAAATCAAGATTGGTACTAGAAGTAGTTCTTTTATAAAGTTCACCTTTTATATAGGCTTCTGCAGTATTTTGAATCCTAAATCTAGCTGAACCTGTATATAGATTACCATCTAAATACAGACTAGAAGCCCCTCTAATTCTTGTATTATTTAAGTTTGTATTATATAAAACTAAATCACCAGCAATATTAAGTGTGCCGCTATTTACATTAAATGTGGTAGCAACAACTACCGGAGTGTCTCCTGTAGTCACAAAACCTCTTCCAGTTGTATAAGTTACATTGTAAAAATAATAAGAATTTAAAGCATTGGGATCTAGTGTACCAGCAGTTGTCGATTTAATAATTTCCCTGCCAATTGTCCTTTGAGCATCATTAACAGTAGCTTTAGTTATAACAGCAAACTCCCCAGATGAAATACGCTGAATCCTAGCCTCTATAGCACCCATTTGTGATGATGTAAAACTGAAATCAGTAAGGACCAAACTGCTACCATCACCAGCAATACTATTAATACCAGAAACTAAAGTAGCATCACCTGAAAGAATACCCTCAACTATAGCATCATTAGCACTTCTAGCACTGAACTCAGCCTGTTTAAGATCCCTCTCGTCAACACTACGCTGGGCATAATTATACATTATAGGCTGCAGAGTAATAAGAAAAAGACTCAAAATAGTTGTAACTACCATAACCGCAATTAAAGTAGCACCAGTATTTCCTAATTTTCTCATTCTTCCTACAATATTTCCCATCATATTATCCTTTTAACATAAGTATTGAAACTTTTATTTTATGATTAAATCCTATATCGTTATTGACTGAATCAAGATATTCAATCTTCAAAAATCCTTCACTATCTATTTCATTCATAAGTGAAAACAGCTGTTCCATACTGCCAGCTAATTCAAGAGTAACAAAGACTTCCTTGATATTCACATACTCTTTAGCATCTTTATTAATATCCTTAGCATTTTCAATAACCAATGAATTTGGCTTCAGGCCATTTCTTATAGCCATTCTAGTAAAATACAGATCAAGCTCCTCATCTCCAAGATAACCACTTAAATCTTTTTCAAGAATTTCCTCAAGCATTTTTTTAGCATTACTATACTCTTTTTCAATAGCAGATGCCTCACCATTCTTATTGGCTATTAAATTATAGGCTAAACTTAGGCTCCTATTCCTATCTGATAAATCTTGACCTTTTTTTAATTCTGGAAGTATCAAATATTGGAAAGATAAGGCAAGAATAGACACAACAGCTAATATTATTAGCAGTCTTTTTTCATTTGGTTGTAATTTCATGATTCTTAATCCCTTCTTTCCCGCTTATTTCAAAACGCAGACTACAGTAAAACTATATTCGTTATCATTTGTACTTTTATATCCACTATATTCTACACTTCTAAACATCTCTGTTTCTTTTAGTTTACTAATGAAATTGGAAGTGCTAAACTCATCGTTTCCTGTTCCATCAATCAATAACGAACCATTAGCACCATTACCTTCAATACTAATAATAGCAACAGACTCCTTTGCCAAATTCATAATATTCAATAGTTTGGAAGCATTAAGGAGTTCCTTATCCACACCAGCATCCTTTGCTATATTTAACTCTTTCATTATTGCTGGAATATTCATGATTTGATTTTGCTTATAAATGAGTTCTGTCAATTCTTTAGCATTTGCAGTCCCGGATATTTCACTTTCATAATATGCATTTTCATTCTCTGTTAACATATTTTTAAACTTAAAAAAAGTGAAGCCCCCAATTACTAGGATTAAGGCTAAAAGAATTGCAATCATACCCCAATTTTTCTTTTTCCCCTTAGCAACCTGCTCCTTATATTGTTTCATTAAATTGATATCTGCTTTTTTCTCCATCAAGCCCATAAAGCAACAAAAATGACTAAGACCAATTTTGTCATGTAGGGAATCATCTATAAAACCAACAATATCAATACCAATATTCATAGTTAAACTTTTTTCTTCAAGAGTTAACAACCTATCTCGAGGTAAGCCAACATAGTAGCTTTTCGTAATTTCATATGCTGACTTTTGTGATTTATTAAATTGTATAAGTGAAGAAATTTTCTGTAACAATTCATCAACAAATTGATCTGAATCAGGTTCTGCCATAAGTCTACTACGATCTGTTAGGACATATTCTCCAGCCTCCATTAAAACGGATATCAGATTATTGCCCTCTATTAAATTTAATACAAAAGTTTGACCTTCAAGGTCCTTCTTGTTTTTTACAAACTTTGCCATACCGTTTTGAAGTATTTCAAATCTACCAAGTTTTATTTTAGCATCCGTAAAAAGTTGAAGGTAACTTTTTATTATATCAGCTGGTACTCCCATGAATATTGTTTTGTATTTGTTATCTATTTTTCTACTAGTTGAGCCGTATATTAAAGCCCCATCATTTGGAATTGAGAATTCTTTCCTAATATAGTTATCAAATTGCTTACCTTTAAGTTCAGGATGGTCCAGGGTCTTAATCTGAATATTACTACTATTTAAAACAACAGTTGCACCTTTAAGCAACTTACTATTACCTTTTAAAATATTAAGGATTTCATTTGTTTTGATTAATACACCATTAATAACAGAACCAGGCTCTAGGGTATATTGTAAGCTTTTAATAACTTTTACTTCCCCACTTTTTTGGTCAGCTTGGAGTATTCTTACTTGATCATTGTTTATATATAATACTTTTTTCACTCTTTTTCTCCTTATAAGAAACTATTGTATGATGTCATCATCGGAAGCATAACTCCTAATAGAATTGATCCTACTATTAATGTCATTAATATAATCATTGCCGGTTCTATAAGACTAAGCAGTCTAGTAGTTGCAGCATCAGCTTCAAAGTCATAGTTTGAGGCCATTGAATCTAATAGTTGATCCAACCTGCCTGTTTCTTCTCCAATATATATGGTTGCACTTAATTTTTTTTCAATACCTAATATATTTTCAATAGATGAAGATAATGAATTACCTTCTCTTACTTTTATATTTACTTCTTCGAATCTTTTGACTAGGTAATGATTACCAATCGTTTTGGAACTACCTTTGACCGCTTCCATCATATTAACTCCACTACCGTATAGGGAACTTAAGGTTCTAGCAAAGCGTGCTGTATATATTATAGCCAAAAGCTTGCCGATTACAGGAATTTTTAACTTTATATAATCTACTCTTAGTTTAACCTTAGGAATTTTAAGAGTATAGATTAAAGCTAAAATAAATAAAATGACAAAAACTATAATCAAATACCAGTAACTAGTTATAAAATTACTGATACCTAATAGGATTCTAGTTATTAAAGGAATGTTACCTTCTCCTAATAATCCCACAAAACTTGGTACCACAAAGGTAAATAACATAAGAGTTACAGCTACAGTCACAACCATTAATATAACAGGGTAAGTCATTGCTCCTTTTAATTTGGTATTTAACTTATGTTCCTTATCATAGTAATCTGCCATTTTTAAAGCTGCTTTGTCTATACTACCGGTTGACTCTCCTGCTTTAAACATGTTGATCATAAGTTCCGGAAAGGTTCCCTTGCAGTCTTCCATGGCTACAGATAGGCTGTTACCTTTGTTTATTGTGTTATATAGTTTTTCAAATATTTTCTTTTGTTTTTTGTTTTCAGCATGTGAAAGAAGAATTTTTAATGATTTGGTTATTGGTACACCTGCTGATAGCATTGTTCCTAGTTGTCTTGAGAAGTCTGCTAGGCTTTTAGCTTTTAGACGTGTTTTTGTGAAGGATATTTTTTCAATTTCCTTCAGCTGGTATGCATATATTTCTTTTTCTTTTAGAGCATCGAAGGCTTCCTTTTGGTTGTTTCCTTGGATTTTGCCTTTGATTGTTTTGTTATCCAGGGTCTTGCCGGTATATGTGTATTCTGGCATTTGTTTTCTCCTTTATATGTAGAATCCCAGATACCATGAGATTACAGTATCTCCAAAGAGTATTGCTATCATGGCTCCAAAACATATATATGGTCCAAAGGGAATGTGTTTTCCTTTGATACTTTCATTTTTACTTTTTGCCATTGTTATTCCAACTATTGCTGCAATAACAGATGCTATTATCAGGGTCAATAGAATCTTTTCCCAACCTAGTAGAAAACCTAGGGCTGCAAATAGTTTAATATCTCCTCCACCAAAGGATTCTTCTACTAAATAGAGACTTAAGTACATAGGAACGCTAATAACTAAGGCTCCAATTATTCTGCCTAATATATTCCAGTCTCCAGTTACCCATGCTAATATTATTGCTAATGGTATTATGGCAATTATGAGTGAGTTCGGGATTGTCATAGTATCCCAGTCGATCATGGTGATTGCTAAAAGTATAGCCCCAATTGCAAATAGAATCAGAGCTTCTAGAAATATCCCTTTAACTAAAACTATAATAAGAGCCAAAAGCCCTGTTGTCAGTTCTATTATTGGGTAGCGTAATGATATTTTCCCTTTACAATGACGGCATTTGCCACCAAGTATAAGGTATGATAATACAGGAATCAGGTCCCTGTTTTGTATTTTATGATTGCATTTAGGACAATATGATCTGCCCTTACTTATTGATATATTATTTGGCACCCTATAGATAACTACATTTAGAAAACTACCAATCACTAGTCCGAAGACAAAAACCAGCAGATATAGGGGTAGAAACTGAAGGTTAAAGATGATCATGCAATTCTCCTTTCAAATGGATAATAGGCGGATGGGCATCCGCCTGTTTTCCAAATTAGATTCTAATGGATTACTTCCTTATTTAGGAAGTGCATCAATTTCTTCTTGAAGCACTTTAAGGTCGGCTTCTAATTTTATATTTCTTTGTTCTAATTTTGTCATTTGAGCTTTAGAAGTAGTAACATATCCGCTATAAGTTGGGATAGCTACAGCAGCCATAATAGCAATAATAGCTACAACAACAATAACTTCGATTAGTGTAAAACCTTTTTTAGTTAATTTTTTCATTTTATTCCTCCTATGTTAAAAATTTCAACGTTGAATCCCTATTGGAATTATATATTATAAACTAACGTCGCCCCCACGCTAATTATATAATCAAATAATCAATTTCTTTTCTTTTCTTTATATTTTATCAATATACTCCATCAGAAGCTTTTTATCGGAAGATGTGGCTAAGGCCTCTTCAAGAACAATGATTCCCTTATTTACCAACTGAGCCAAACTATAATCTAAAGTACACATACCCTCCTTGAAACCTGTTTGCAGAGCTGAATTAATTTGATGTCCCTTATTATCCCTAATAAGATTACGAACACCCTCAGTCCCAACCAGAACCTCAAAAGCAGCAGTCCTGCCACTACCATCAGCCTTACGAACCAACTGCTGAGTAACAATACCCTTTAAGACACCAGCAAGCTGAGATCTAATCTGACCCTGACTATGAGGTGGAAAAACATCAATAATCCTATCAATAGTCTTAGCCGCACCAATAGTGTGAAGTGTGGACAAAACCAGATGACCAGTCTCCGCTGCAGTAACAGCCGCAGAAATAGTATCCAAATCCCTCATCTCACCAACCAGAATAACATCCGGATCTTCCCTTAAAGCACCACGCAGAGCATCAGCAAAAGTTGAAATATCAATACCAACCTCCCTTTGATGCACCAAGGACTCCTTATGACTATGCAAATACTCTATCGGCTCTTCTGCAGTCAGAATATGACACTTTTTATTCATATTAAGATAATCTATAATTGAAGCCAGGGTTGTGGATTTTCCACTACCTGTAGGCCCTGTTACCAGAATAAGCCCTCTAGGTGCAGATATCAAATCCTTTAAAATATCAGGTAAATTCAATTCCTCAAAACTGGGTATACGATCATTAAGAATTCTAATGGCAGCACAAAGACTATTCTTCTGATTATAAATATTAACTCTTTGACGAGCTCCCTTATGATCGGAAAAAGCGAAATCCAAATCTATCTTCTGTTCAATAAGTTTCTTTTGATCCTCATCTATCATTGAATAAATAGCATCCTTCAAATCCTGCTTTGAAAAAACATACTCACTTTTAAACATATCCCCATTCTTTCGAAAAACTGGATTTGAATCCATCGTAAGATGAATATCAGAACAACCATTCTCCCTGGCATAATCAATTAACTCTAAGATTCTTCTATTATTCATAAAACCCCCTATAACAATATAGAAATATGTTCAATTAATTCATCAATACTAGTGATACCCTCTAAAACCATTTCCTTGACACTATCTCTAATATAGACTATACGACCTTCCTTTGAGGCATATTCATAAATATTTTCAATCGGCTCCTTCTTGGAGATCATTCCTCTAATACTTGAATCAACTTCCAATATCTCATGAACCGCAATTCTGCCCTTATATCCAGTAAAATCACAATTATGACAACCTTTACCCTTATAAAGAATAGTAGCCCCAGGAACTAGTTCCAGCTCGTTGTCATCTGGTGTATATCCTTCTTTACAATGAGGACAAATTTTCTTAATTAAACGTTGAGCTACAATCCCTACAACTGAATTAGAAATCATATAATTTTGAATATCCAAGTCAAGAAGTCTAGTAATTGTACTGATTGCATCATTAGTATGTAAAGTAGAAAATACCAAATGACCAGTAACCGCTGCTGTAACAGCAATTTCCGCAGTCTTTCCATCTCTTATTTCACCAACTAATATAACATCAGGATCTTGTCTTAGCATTGACCGTAGTCCTGATTCAAAAGTAAGTCCAGCTTTAGGATTCACCTGAACTTGATTAACTTTTTCCAAATTCTTCTCAACTGGATCTTCAATAGTACAAATATTTATAGGTTTTTTAATCAAACTTTCAATAAGCATATACAAAGTAGTAGTCTTACCAGAACCAGTTGGCCCAGTTATAAGAATTATTCCATGAGGCTTTCTTAGAACTCTTGAGATCTTATTGTAGTTAAATTCATTCATACCAAATGAATTAGCATAATCAATTTTAACCATCTGGGTTAGAAAACGCATAACAATAGTTTCTCCAAAAACTGTCGGCATTGTAGAAACCCTAATATTAATTTCCTTATCATCAATTTTTATCTTAAAATGACCATCCTGCGGTATTCTAGATTCAGCAATATCAAGACCTGCCATGATTTTAATCCTAGCAGAAAGATTTTGAATTAACTTGACATCCAAAGCCATATTATCAATCAGCAGACCATCTATCCTATAACGGATTAGAATACTCTTCTCAAAAGGAGCTATATGTATATCAGAAGCCCCATCATTAAATCCTTTTATTATAATTGAATTTATCAGATTAACAATAGGTCCAAAATCTTCTGTTACTTCTATATTAATTGCAACATCAGCAATTCGACCATCCATACTTTTATTGGCTACACTGGCAGCTTTTTGGGAATCTAGCTCTGCATAATATTTATTTAAAGCTTTTTGTATTTCAGCCTTTTTACCAATTTTTATTTCTGTAGGCATATTTATTAGCGACTTTACATCTTCAATAGCATAAAAGTCTAAAGGATCATTTACTACCAGAATAACTCTGCTTCCATCAAAATTTGTTGCTATAATCTGATATTTGAAGGCAATAATTTTAGGTATCATGGCAACAGCTTTTAAATCTATTTTTATACGAATAAAATCAATGATTTCCAAATCCAATCTTTTGGATAAAGCAATCATTAATTGTTCTTCAGATATATACTCATTATCAAGAAGAATCTCCCCTAAACGTTTGTTCTTATTTACTTTTTGGAGTTCCAGCGCTTCTTCTAATTGATTATCTGTCAGATAACCTTGATTTTTAAGGACTTCTCCTATTTTTATATGTGTCTTCTCCATATTAACCCTTTCTAAAAGGTATTTAAAGTTGATATTTGTTTACCATTAATTTTAACATAAATTATAGTTTATTGTAAATAATATTATGTTTATTTATAATCTATATGATTTTATGAGCATATTAAAAAATAACATAATAACAGTAAAGATAACCATTTTTGCTTATATTACGATTACTTTATGAATACTATATAATAATCCTTAACAGCGACTTAGTCTTTTTGCTAAGTCTATTTGATTAAAATCATCCTTTTCTAAATTAAACTTATTAATGTAGTAAGCTTTCAGCAATTGCAGATTGATACTATTAAAAATAAACATGAAATAGAAGGCACAGAGTATTCCAACAAAATAAATAATCAGGAAGGAATATTGTGTGATACTAAATTTAAGATATTGCACCATCACAACTCTAGCTATTAATATTAAGAAAAATAAAAATAAACCTGAATCTAATTTAGATTTTATATTTACTTTTTCTTTTGCATACCTACCTTTTTTTATATTGTATTTAGCTAAAATATAACTTACTAAATTGAAATAAGTAGCAATTAAAAACAAAAAGAACAAAACTTTAAAATCATGTAGTTTACCTGTATTAATAACATAATAAAAAGTTATAGTAAATAAGATGTTCAAATAGATACTTACTATACCTTTATACATATATGTTCTCAACATAATCTTTTTAACGCTGCTTAAAACCCTATTACTTAAAATGATGAAAAAAAATAGCATTCCCCCAAATAGAATTTGCTCACCTATTCCTTTACTTAAAAAAATAAGAAGAATATTAAATAGCATAATAATAATATACGAATTTAATATATCCTTCCTTATCAGATGATCAAATCTAAATTCCACAAATGCTTTCACTTTACTTTTCATTATTTAACCCCCCTTAAATAATTACTTGAAACCTATATACACAATATACTCTATAAATAGATATATATCAATAATTCTTTGATATTACAGCATTAAGACTATATTAAAATTATGTTAGCTACTCCAACAGATAGAACCCATACCCCAAGTACAATCAAAAAACTATAAATCAATTTTTCAACAAGACTCAATTCAGGACAAACACTTACCTGCAAACTCCACATAACACCAAATAGGGCAATTATGATAGAAAAAGAACCAATTCTAGAATAAATAACGACTAAAGCACATAAGGAAACAAAAACCCAGGACCACCACTTAAATTCCTCTAAAGGAAAATATGGCTTCCCGCTAGTTACATAATGATCGTCAATCACAATATCCGCCCAATTCCCTAAACTAACAAAACGACCATTCTTGTCACCTATTTTAATACCTAAATCATACCCTATATAATTACTATATAAGTTGCGAGGCAAGGGTATATCTTCACCATCAATAAACAAGTTACTATGTCCTACTAGCAACGCTCTATTAAAAACAACCTCATATACTTTCCCATCAAAACTTATATCCCAGGTTTTCCTCCCCATTTAAGCAATCCTGCCTTTCCAAAAAAGACCTGTAATAATACCCAGTAAACCGAGGATGCCAAAAATCACTACTAATATATTGTTATTAAATATAGAAGCTGTTAGAGAAAATAGAAAAAATAACAATATAGATAATAAAGAAACCCAGGCTCCAAAAATTGATTCAACACCCATATCACCTGGTCGCATTAAATCTGACCAGATCATCTCCCAATTTCTTAATCTCTTTAGAAAAATCAGAATACCGATGATACTAAGTAATAGACCACCTAAAGCATCATTGATAAATACACTTATCCCTTTTGAATAAAAAACTCCATCGTTTAATATTATATCACCCAGCCCAACAATAAATGCCTTAGCCATGGCCGATACTACTACTACTAAGAATAAATTTATTAGAAAAATCTTCTTATCACTTTTGGGAAGCATCAACTCTGAATCATTTTGTACAAAAAATTTATCCCATAGTCTATATGATAAAAGTGCCATCAACATATTCCCAAAAATCATAAATATAGTCATCAAGGATAACCCACCATACAAATCAACAAAGAAAGCACCAACACCAACACCTATAACCCCAGCCGGTCCAAAAAACAAACCAAGGACTACAGGCAATGCTGCAAGAGGCTGGAAATCCTTCATATCAAAAGAAATAAAGCCAGACTCAAAAGGCAGAAGTACTATTAAATACAATAAAACAGAAAAAACAAACAACATAATCATACTTTTATACTTCCACATTGATAAAAACTCTTTCATTCAAAAACCTCCGTTAAACTCTAATCAAAGCAGACCGGCAACTACAATCATCAGTCACCAAGTCACCATTTAATATAATATCAATAAATAAGTTGGTTAATTCTTCTTTTCTAGCATTTACTCTAGAAAGAATCTCAGAACCTGTAGCTTCTATAGCTACTAATCCAGTACACATATTAGTAACAATACCAACTGCACAATAGCACATGGAAAGTTCCTTGGCTAGAACTACTTCAGGTACATTGGTCATACCAACCACATCTCCACCTATCTGGCTGTAAAAACTAATCTCTTTGGCTGTTTCAAATCTAGGACCCTCTGTACAAACATAAACGATATCATCTCTTAATGCTTTATCTAATTTAGCACCAGTTGCAGCATTTAGGACTTTTCCACATAACATACTACAATAGGGCTCAGCCATAGATACATGAACAACTCCTGATGAGCCATCATAGAATGTCATCTGTCTACTTTTAGTAAAATCAATAAAATCACGTAGTAAAACCAGGTCACCAGGAACAATATCAGTCCGAGTAGAACCAACTGCTACTGTAGAGAAAATAAACTCTACTCCATATTCCTTCAAGGCCCACATATTCCCTTGATAATTAACTAGATGAGGTGGCTTGTTATGATTCTTCCCATGACGGGCTAGAAAAATAATTTCCTTATCTTCCTTCTCCATAACATTAAAATCAATTCTTCCATAAGGTGTTTCAACACTAACTTCCTTGATATTTTCACCTAGGTTGTATACTCCTGTACCACCAATAATTGCGTATTTCATAACTCCTCCATCAAATCATAACCTATATATATAGTAATAAGGTATCATTTATTAACCAAATCTACAATAAGAACAATAAGTTAATGCAAGAAAAAGTTTTTTTTGCTATAATTTTAGTTAGCAAACCATTAATGAAGGAGAAGTTGATGTTTAAAAAACTAATGAACCAAAATGCCCTGGATATGCATATAGTTTCTGGCTTTGAAATGAAACAAAAAGCAAAAATATACGAAGATCAAGGAAACAAGGTCATCCACCTGGAATTAGGTGAACCTGACTTTAATACACCAGCCAATATTACAAAAGCTGGAATAGAAGCAATGAATAAAGGAGAAAGCCACTATGCTCAACCTCTTGGGGTTCCTGCCTTTAAAGAAGAAATAGCTAAATATGTTAAAGAATACAAAGGAGTAGAGGCAAAAGCTGGTAATGTTGTAGTAACACCTGGTGCCAAGCCAATCCTTTTCTATACTTTTTTGACTTTTGTAAAACCTGGAGATGAAGTAATTATCCCAGACCCTGGTTTTCCAATCTACAAGGTTCTAACTAAATATATGGGAGCAACACCAGTAGCCTTCAAAGCAACAGAAGAAAACAAATTCAGGCTTACCTTAAAAGATCTAGAACCATTAGTAACATCAAGAACCAAACTTATAATCCTAAGCAGTCCAAATAATCCAACAGGCTCAATAATAGAGCAAAAAGAAATAGAAGCTATAGCAGAATTCCTCCGTGATAAGGATATTATTGTCCTATCAGATGAAATATATGATCGTCTCTACTTTGGAGATGATAAGATTCTCTCTATTGCTAGTATCCCACATATGAGAGATAAAACTATTTTACTTGACGGTTTTTCCAAGGCCTATGCCATGACCGGCTGGAGACTAGGTTACGGCATTATGCATGAAAGTATCGCCAAAGTATTTAATCCACTGATAGTTGCCAGTAATTCCTGTACCAACACTTTTATACAGTATGCTGGAATAGAAGCTTATAGAGGACCGCAGGATGAAGTGGAAAAAATGAAAATAGAATTTAAGGAGAGAAGAGATCTTTTAGTCAACGGACTAAATAACATACCTCATGTTAGTTGTGTTCTCCCAGATGGGGCCTTTTACGCTTTCCCTAACTTTAAATGGTTTGGTAAGTCAAGTGATGAAATGGCAGCATATATTTTGGAGAACGCCTATATATCCTCACTACCAGGGAGTACCTTTGGTGAAGACCTGGAAGGTTATGTCAGATTTTCCTACGCAACCAGCAGGGACAATCTTAATGAAGCACTCAACAGACTTGAGAGTGTATTGAAGAAGGTGAAAAGCTAATGAAAAAAGTCTATGTAACAAGACCAATCATGTCTGCCGGAATTGACCTACTAAAAGAACACTTTGAAGTATCAGTACAACCAGAAGAAAGAGATTTGACTAATGAAGAATTTATTACAGCTATCGAAGGCTATGATGGAGTTCTAACTATGCTAACCAATCAGGTAGATGAAAATATCTTTAAAGCTGCTCCATCTGTTAAAGTATTTGCCAACTATGCAGTAGGGTTTAACAACATTGATGTTGACACGGCTACAGACTATGGGGTAGCTATAACAAATACACCTAATGCCCTGACTATGGCAACTGCAGAACTTGCCTGGGCTCTACTTTTTGCTGCTAGCAGACATATTGTGCCCTCTGATAAATTAACTAGAGAAGGTAACTTTACAAGCTGGGATCCTATGGGTTTCCTTGGCCAACCAGTTAGTGGTAAAAAACTAGGAATAATTGGTGCAGGAAGAATAGGTATGGCCTTTGCTAGAATGGCCAAGGGTTTTAATATGGAGATTTACTATAACAGTCCTACTAGGAAAAGAGATTTCGAAAAGGAAACAGGAGCACATTATGAAGATCTTTTTGATATGTTGCCTAAAGTAGATTATTTGGCAATCCATTGTCCTTACAATCTTAGTACCCATCATCTGATTGGTGAAAGAGAACTAGCACTTATGAAACCAAATGCAATCCTGATCAATACAGCCAGGGGAGCAATAATTGATGAAAAAGCACTTTATGAGTCATTAAAGAATAAGAAAATCTATAGTGCCGGTCTTGATGTATATGAAAATGAACCTGCAATATATCCAGGTCTTACAAATTTAGAAAACGTGGTAACTTGCTCACATATTGGCAGTGCCACATATGATAGTAGAGAAGCTATGTCAATTCTGGCTGCTCAAAGTATTATTGATATATTGATCAATAATAAAATACCGGATAACTGTTTAAATAAGGAAGTGTTCTAATGTTAATGGAAAAAGAAAGAGAACTTATAGTCCAATATGGAAAGAAACTTATTACCGGGGGACTGACTACTGGTACTGGTGGCAATCTTAGTATTTTCAATAGAGAGCTGGGCTTGATGGCTATAAAACCATCTGGTATGGAGTATTTTGACATAAAAAAGGAGGATGTAGTAATCCTCGATTTGGCTGGTAATATTATTCAAGGTAAAAGAAAACCTTCTAGTGAATATAGTATGCATAAGATATTCTATGAGAAAAGACAAGATATAAATGCTGTAGTCCACACCCATTCAACCTATGCTACAACTTTAGCTTGTCTTGGTGAAAAGCTGCCAGCCATACACTATCTTATAGCTTTTAGTGGCAGTCATGAAGTTGACTGCACCCCTTATGTGCCCTTTGGAAGCAAGGAGTTGGCTGATTTAGCCTATGAATATATGAAAGGCAAGTATGCAGTACTTCTAGGGAACCATGGTCTGCTTACAGGTGGGCCAAGTATTGAATATGCCTTTAGTGCAATGGAAGAAATAGAGTTTTGCTGTCAACTTTACCTTAATACTAAAATGTTAGGTGGCGGGAAAATTCTTACCCCTGAAGATATTAAAGTAACCTTACAAAAGTTTTCTACCTATGGGCAAAAAGTTAAGTAAATATTAAGTTAAAATATGGGCGAATATTATACGATTTAATTCATAGATGTCCACATCGCTTTTTATTTGTTTTTCAATAGGTTCTAAACTACCTGAGATAAAAAGTTTTAAGGTGTAGTCTGTATCTAAGTTTCCTGGTGTTTCAATATATAGTCGATTAATTTTATGATAGGGTATCATCTGATACTCTATTTTTTTGCCCCTTAGTCCTAGATAATCTACTATGATTACCCTCTTATCTGTTAATATCATAACATCTCTGACAATTTGATAGCCCTTAATCAACTTCTCGTCTTCTAAAAGGAATTTGGCTATTCTTTCTTCCATTTCCTTCTGATCAAGTTCAATTGTGACTCCAATCATTTCATTAATAAAACTCACTTTCTTCTACCTCCCTTACTTAAAAAGAATCTCAAGCTATCAATTATTAGAATAACTCCAATTACCGGTATAATATATGTTTTTAAAAAAAGAAGTTCCATTAATTTCTGATCAAACACACCAAATATTCCACCAAAAAAATTATAGACTATATGGAATATAACTGGTAACCATAAGCTTCCTGTTTTCATGAGAATAATTCCTAAAAATAAACCAATAAACAAAGTATAGCTTGCCTGGTAAATATTTAAATGTATCAAGGCAAATAACACAGATGATACAAATAAGGCTACATACTTCCCTATATTATCCTTGAATAAATTATATATTGCTCCTCTAAAAAGTATTTCTTCAGCAATAGGTGCTAAAATACCAATAGCCACAAGAGCTAGTAAGGGACTTGATAAGGCTATTGCCTCAAACTGTTCTTTAATAACATCTGGCATATTATTATCAATAAAGTTAGGAAAAAGATAAACCAAAAACAAATTAACAAAGATTATTGAAGCAAAAGCAAGTTCAAGTGTCTTGACCAGTTCCTTTTTGGAAAATCCAGTGAACCAGCCTTTTTTATTCAACTTATCTTTATTAATTAAAAGTACCAGCAAGGTGAAGATTATACTACTAGCAATAACTTGATTAATAATATTGATTTCCATCCCTGTTAGCTCTAATACTAAAGGGGATAGGAAACTAACTACAAAATAAAGTGCTATATAGAATATGGTCTGTCCGATGGCATCCATCCATTTTTTCATTGACTTACCTCTTTAAACTTTCAATTTTCTTTAATCTATAATTTACAGCTGCTCTTTTCATAGGTGGAGAACAAAGCTCTCCTAATTCTGCCAGTGAAAGTTCAGGATGTTCTAGTCTCAGGGCTGCAACTTCTCTTAAATTTACTGGAAGATTGCCAATACCTATCGACTTGATTATCTTTACTTGCTTAGTAGCTGCTTTTATCGTCTTATCTAGATTAGCAAGATCACAGTTATTTCTTCTATTTGCCATGTTTTTCATTTCTTTGATTACTCTAGTTTCCTCAAATAAGAACATAAAATGATATGCTCCAATAATTTTAAGGAAGTCACTTATCATCTCAGCATCTTTTAAGTATAGAAAGAATACATTTTTCCTCGTAATGCCTTTAGCTACAACTCCAAAGGAGCTAAGGAGATCTCCAAGGAATATATAGGCTGTGAAACTAGGACATCTAAGTTCTAGATGATAACCTTTTTTCGGGTCTGTAAGTGATCCTCTTGCTAAAAAAGTACTTCTTAAAAAAGCACTTTTTTCTTTTTTCTTTTTAATTTTTTTGAGTTCAAAGAAACGTATGTCACTTGTATACAGGTTAACAATGTAGAATACTTTTCTAAATCTTCCTCTATACTGTACCTTGAAAGAATATTTGCCTTTAAAGAATTCATGAAGTAAAATGATTATTTTTTTTGCTACTAAAATATTTTCAGTAGCAAATACTATCAAACCTTCTCTTTCTTCATTTCCTACTAAATAGAAGAAGGCTTGGAGTTCCTTCTTTCTCTCACCTTTTGTAGGAGAGATAATTCCACTAATCGTTTCTTTAACTTCATGGCTAAAAGACATTTTCCATATCTCCCTTTTGATGTCGCCATATTTCTCTATGATAGAGGTAGGTTCTTATCCCGTCACCTTGTAATTCTTTTTCAAGGGCTCTACTTATTACTACAGATCTATGTTGGCCACCAGTACAACCGATAGCTATTACTAACTGTCTTTTTCCTTCTTCCATATATTTTGGAATCAAGAATTTTAATAAATCTACATATTTTTCAAGAAATTCCTCTGTTACTTTAAAGGAGAAGACATATTCTTCAACTTTGTTAGCTTCCCCTGTCAGGAATTTTAGATGTTCAAGATAATAGGGATTCGGTAGAAAACGAACATCCATTACCAGGTCTGCGTCTATTGGTAAGCCATATTTATATCCAAAAGAATAAATTGTTATAAGAAAATTGTTTTTTTCTTGCTCTGCTACGATGTTTTCAATTATTCTGCGGCACTGGGCAGTGGATATACCTGTTGTATCTATAATTCTGTCTACTTTATCTCTAATACTTGAGAGCATTTCTCTTTCTATTTTAATGGCAGATTGAATATCACCCTTGGCTTGTTCTATTAGCGGGTGTCTTCTTCTGGTTAATTTATATCTTGCAATAATTGCTCTGTTTGAGGATTCCATAAATATTGTTTCATATTCAGTATCACTTTTGTCCAATTCTTTCATGGCTTCAGTATAGTCCTTTAGAAAATGTCCTCCTCTAATGTCTATTGCTACAGCCAGCTTGTATATATTTGTTTCCTTTTTCATTTTTTTTACCAATGAAGTAAGAAGATATGGCGGAAAATTGTCTATGCAAAAATATCCAGAATCCTCAAGATTATTCATTACTTGAGATTTTCCAGCTCCACTTAATCCTGATACAATTATTAGTCTTAAGTTGTCATTTTTCATTAGTATATTATCCTTTCTTGCTTTCTTATCTTCATAAAATTGTTGAAATGTTCTAGATCTTGACTTATTATTAATTCTTCAGGATATCCGACATCCTTCAACATTTCTGCAGATAAGTCCATTTCACCTATTCCTGTATAGAAGTGTGCATCACTACCTACACTGATATAGACTCCATTTTGTTTGGCATAATAGAGCATCTCTAGGTAATTTTCCCTACAGTCTCCTCTAACTCTGCCTTTTAGTGTATTGTTATTAAGTTCTAAGGCTACTTCATATTCCTTGGCAGCTTCTGTTATGGCTGGGTAATCCAAAGGAAATCCAAAACCATCTGGATGTCCAATTACATCTACATAGCCTGTAGCCATGGCATTTATTATACCTTCCGTATTCTCCTTCTTGCTTCTTGGGACTATACATATTTCATGTAAGGAACCAATAATAAACTCTACATATGGTGTATATTCACTAGGAAGATCAATTTTGCCATCATAATCTATGATATTTGATTCAAAGCCTCTAATTATTCGTACACCATCAATAAATTCAGGAACAGCCAGTCTCATATTTACTATATGGTAGGCGTCTTGTTGGGAACTAGGCATTGCAGGTCCATGATCTGTAACTGCAAAGGCTTCTATTCCTCTGATTTTAGCTGCTTCTATATTTTCCTTCAAGGTGCTGTAGGCATGTCCTGATAGGATTGTATGGGAATGTAAATCTATTTTCATCTTGTTTTCTACTTTCTAAATTCTAAATTTATTGTAACATATTCTATAGAAACTGGGAAATAGCATAAGCCACTCCATCTTCATTATTACTTTTAGTCTTCATATAATTCTTGGCTAGTAACAGTTCACTACCATTGGCCATAACAAAAGGATTAGCTACATAGTCCAGCATTTCTTCATCGTTCATATTGTCACCAATAGCCATCATCTCATTTTGCTTGATTCCTAGGATTTCTCCTAATTTAGCTAATGCGTTTCCTTTGTTAACTTCCTTGTTAGCAATTTCTAGCATAAATGGTAGCGACTTTACAAGATGCAAGCTTTCATTAAATATTTCCTTCTCCTTGGCTAAAAATATGTCAATGTCTTTTTCATCTCCCATGGCCACCATTTTCATAATGTCCATTTCATCAATGTGCTTGAAGATTTCTTCATCTTTCATTATTGTATAGGGTACTTCAATATATTCTGCATAGCCCTTAATATTCTTATTACCTTCATCACCAAATAGATGATCATTTATGTAGAAGTTTATTGACAGGCCATATTCCTTGAGCTTTGTGAATACTGGTCTGGCAAATTCTTTAGGCATATCCTTTTGCATCAATATTTTGCCGTCGTTAAACTCCCTGATCAAGCCACCATTATATGAAATAAAGGGTAATTCAGTTGTAAAAAGATGGCCTAGCTTTTTAGCGCTTCTGTACATTCTGCCAGTTGCTAAAATTACATATATTCCCTTTTTTTCTGCTCTTCTTATAGCTTCCCTATTTTCTCTACTAACTTCCTTGTCGTCATTTAATAGTGTGCCATCTATATCTATTGCTATTAATTTTAATTTATCCATCACCTAGTGTATCCTTTATCTTTCTGGCCAACTTTTCGTTGCCTAACACCTTTATTATATCATTAATATCAGCTTTTCTGATACCCGCTATACTTCCAAATTCACTTAAGAGTTGTTTTTTTCTTT
>JBGSJN010000009.1:0-6987 GCA_041741995.1 Bacillota bacterium | reverse complement strand
CGTTTAGTGCTATAAGTAATATTAGTAGCAGTATTTCCATTTAGTAGGTGTCCTCCAATTAATTATTACTTATATGATATCATGTATGACTAAATAGTAAAAGACATAAAGAAAGACTAGAATAATTTCCAGCCTTTCTTTATTTAAGTCTTATTTAACTAATTGATATTCCATACAGTCAATTGACATATTGTTTTCTGGTAATAGATTTCTAATTGTTGCTCTAACTTTATAGACTTTAGGATTAATCTTGTAGATATTGTTCACTATTTCTTGAAGAATATCTTCAGGGCTTTTGTCCTTATTAGCCAAAGTTGTATCAACAGCTGTATCATAAATAGTAGTGTAGCTAAATGAATAGGCTACATTATCTTCTCTGATTGAGTCTTCCATAGGGAAAGCAACATCAACATCAACTTCAAACTTAACGTCTTTATTGAAGATTCTAGCAGCGTCAACTCTAGTGTATCTATAGTCTTCCATATTTGTGTATTCAGTCTTATAGCCTTCTCTTCTTGCGCTTCCATGGGATCCAATGTGCTTGATCAAGCCTCCTGGAGGTCCTACACGTAGGGTTGAACACGGTTTTCTTAATTCTATTTTAACTTCAAGTACATCCTCTGTACATTCTGATAGTATTCTATTACTTAAGTTATATACTACTGCTTGTACTAGGTCAAAGTGAGTATCAACAGCAACTTCTTTAACAGCTTTTTCAACTGCTTCATCATTTATTGCGTTACATACTTTATTCAAGTCTCTTCCTAATAGATAAATGTCGAGAACAAATCTTTGTCCTAGTTCTCTTTCTTGCTGACAGTCTCCATGAGTAGCAAATATTATGCAATTTTTATACATTTTGTAATTCATTTTAAAATCTCTCCTTCACGTAAATAATCAAATTTGGAATAGTACAAACTATAGTTCCACAACTATCAACTCAGGCCCATTAAAGAGTCGAAAGGGAAACACACTATTGCCTAGACCTCTGCTAACAATCATTGTTGTCTTGCCCAGTCTATAAAGACCGGAATCATATTTGGGGAATAATCCCTGATCTGGAGCTAACAAACCACCTATAAAGGGAAAACGAAATTGACCACCATGAGCATGACCAGAAAATATTAAATCATAGTCATATTTTGCATAAACCTCCAAAAATTCAGGTCTATGGGCTAATAGTATGCTAAAATCAGCACTTTCACCTTTTATGCTAGCTAACGATGCAATAACTTTCTTGACTTTACCACTCCCTTCAATCTTACCAGGGTCAATGATTCCAGATAATTTCAAAGTCGATTGCCCCGACTCTAAGATAACAGACTCATTGTCCAAAACTATTACACCTACTACGATTAGTTTTGTTCTTAATATATTGTATTCTCCTGATTGAACTTCATGGTTTCCAGTGACAAAATATATCGGGGCTATTTTTATAGCATCCTTAACAAAACTTACTGCAACATCGATTTTGGTGTTTCTTCTATCAATCAAATCACCAGTAATCATTATCAGATCAGGTTTTGCTGCTCTTAACTTATTAAGTATTTTTGATTGATCTTTTCCGAACATTGAATTATGAAAATCAGAAATCTGTACAATTGTCATGCCTTTAAACTCTTTAGGTATATTTTTATTTGAAATTTCTATATTAGTAAGTTGTACTCTGTTGTTATTCCATATATTATATGCACTTACGACGATAAATATTGCTAGGAATATTATTAGAATATATTTTACTTTTTTCGGAAATTTCATTTATAAACCTTAACACCCTTCTTATACATTCATAATTCATTGTATTATACCACTTAATCTATACCTATACAATAAAAAATCAGCAAGTCATCCAATGACTTTATCGATTTCCATATATAAGTTTAACCAAAAAATCAGTATATGAGAATAATAAATAAGGAGCCTAGTATACACTAGACTCCTTAACTACTAAACATAGCTTTTTGAATTTTACTTGTTGATCAAGTTGAACTGACCTATTACAGGTAATTCTTCTGCTTTACCATTGTAGGCATTTACCGCTCCAAGAATACCGATGATTGTCAAAGCGATTGAAAGTAAAGGTGCAGCAATCCAGCCAAGAATCGGAATTATATACAAAAAATTAACTATCACGAAGGCTAGTAATAAAACCAAGCCTTGATTTGCGTGAAATTTACCAAATGCTGAATCCTTAGCAGCTATTAATGGTAAAAAGAAAATAAGATAAGCAAGTGCTGCAATGACCTTGTTTTGTTGAATGTCTTCATTACTAAAGACTTGATTGTTTTCGTCCATCTTAAAAAACCTCCTGATATTAATTTAAATTCTTAATTATGAAATAATTGTAGCATATAGAATATAAACTTACTACATAAAAAGTCAAAATAACCTATAACTCTGATTTAAATACTAAAGTATTATAACCTTCTTCAAGAATAGCCTTACTTCTTTCATAAGAACCGCTGGCTGAATCGATTTCAGCTTGAGTTTTAAAATAACTAGTCCAGCCTTTTTCTATGTCCAAAGGTATTATTTCGTACAATCTTTTACTACCCTCTGTTCTCATATTGACCCAGGTTGGTAAATACGATGCTCCACTAACATAGGCCTGATCTTCACCTTTTTTGGTAATAGTGAACTTAAATAGAACACCATCTTCAGTATGACCAGTTTTACGATCCATGAAGTTCATTCTCTGATTAGAAACTGCATTTCCTAAAGAATAAATACAAACAGTATTATGCTGTCCTTCCGCAGAGGTTAGGTATTCTATAGGTTGGAGAACATGAGGATGTCCCCCGACAATTACATCAACACCAAAATTACACAACTGCTGAGCCATTATATTTTGATAATCATTTTCTACTATCTTATACTCATTACCCCAGTGCATATAATAGACAATAATCTCAGCACCTTCATTTTTCATTTCAGTAATATCTTTTTGCACTTGTCCATAAAACAAGTCCAGCTTACCATAATCAAAAATATTTACAAGCATCTCATCCTTGGTTGTGACCGGTATACCATTGACACTAACTTTGCCATTATCAGCAATTACCCCATAGGTCCAATTGGCCATACCTACTTTTATACCATTAATTTCCTTAACTAAAAACTGCTTACCTGTAGTATCCTTCCGACTACCAATATAGTCTGACCCTTTTTGTTCAAAAAGATTGAGAGTATATTGAAAACCAGTTGGTTTTCCATCACCTATGTGATTATTGGCAGTAAGCATTAAATTAAACCCAGTTTCCATAGTGCTGTCTATGACATTTTCAGGATATCTAAACAGTGGGTAGCCTGAATACCCCCATTCCTTAGTACTTAGAGTTCCTTCAAAATTAATGACACTATAGTCCAATTCTTCAATATATGGCTTTATATATTGAAACATTGGATTAAAATCATAAGTGTCATCACCTGTCTGGCTGCCTTCTTGTACGGGAGGATGTAATAGTAAATCACCCATGGCACCAATGGTTGCAGTCTTTACCTCTACAGGCAAAACTCCAAGATCAACTAACTTCTCACGACCATGTTTATTGGTTAGTAAAAAGGCAGTTGATGATAGCACAATTAGAACTATCATTAGGATAACAATGTAGACACTTGTTCTATTTCTGGTTTTCTTTTTATTCAATTTCTTTTTCTTATCATCGTACTTATCTCTTCTCACTATTGTCTCCTAATATTTTTTCTAGTTCGTCTGTATATTTAGTATCATCATCAATGGTTCTTTTCTTAGGACCTTTTGTTCTTGCACCGCTTTTTCTTAATTTCTTGGCATTATGTCTTTCTTCTAACAATCTATCTATATTGTAATCATTGTAGATTAGCCCATCTTGTCTTATGGCTAGACCACCTTTAGCTAATACCATTCCTGCAAGTCCATAATCCTGAGTTACTACAAGATCGCCCTTCTTAACTAACTTTAATAGGCTAAAGTCTACACTATCACTGCCTTTTGAGACTGTAATAGTTTCGACTCCATCCTTATTGATAATATGGGAAGTATCACAGAGTATGATTGTTTCAATAGCCCTCTCTTTTGCCATACTTAATGTAATATCCATTACCGGGCATCCATCTGCATCTATTAATATTTTCATTTATTCAACAATTACCGCTGTACCTGATACTGTTACCATAAGCATATTGTTACCTTGACCAAGGACTTCATAGTCTACGTCTATTCCTACTATGGCATTGGCTCCAAGACTTTCTGCTCTATTGCTCATTTCACTAATTGCTTCTTCTCTGGCTCGGATTAGTTCGCCTTCATAAGAACCTGATCTTCCACCGAAAAAATTACTTATCCCTGCTGCGAAGTCTTTGATAAAGTCTACCCCGGCAACTACTTCTCCAAATACTATTCCCTTGTAGCTGGTTATTTTCTTATCTTCGATTGTTGGTGTTGTTGTAATGATCATTTTCCTATCCTCCTGTTTCATAATTTATTTTGTTATATATATTTATCTAAACATATCTCCCAATAACTAACTTAAATCGGTCTTTCTTTGTTTTACCCTCATTGCCTAGTACTTTGATCTTGCCCTTACCTCTTAGTGTAATAGTATTTCCTTCTTCAACATTGTCGTCTTGCTTGATTACCATTTTGTGATTAAGGCTAACTTTACCTTGTTGGATAAGGTTGGATGCTTCGTTTCTTGATAGGTTGAAAACTTCAGCAACCAGGCAATCTATTCTCATGGATGAGGCTATTATATTCACCATTTCTAACTCTTCAATTCTTGTTCCTAGTTCTTCTATTGATATCCGCCCTACAATAACTCCAATATTTCCAATCTTTGTTAGATTATCTATGATATATTGGCTGATTTCAGGGAGGCATACTAGGGTTGGTTGGGTGCTTTTAGTTTCTATATCTCCTATGGTATTTCTTTCTATGCCCATGTTCATTAAGGCGCCTAGGATGTCTCTATGTCCTATTGTGTCTTGTTTTCTGTGTTCTATTACCAAAGCATGTAGCATCTCATTTTTCTCATATTCACCCCATTGTTTATTTAGAAATATGAGTCTTGCTCTCTCTGCATTTTCATAGCCACCTTCTTTAATTATATCAACTTTTAGATTGTATTTGTGATTTGTTATGTAGCTTTGTGCTTCTATTTGTTCTGTTGGTGTTAGAAATTTGGTTGCTCCAATTCCATTTTTATGGGTTTTTTCGATTTGATCTTCAATGTAGTTTTTAAATATTTTTTCTTCCATGTCTCTATATTATATTTTTTCTATAGTCCTGTCCATATTAGCAGCAATATAAAAGGGATATTTGTCATATCCCTTTTGTACTTTCAATCAATTATTGCTATTTGCAGTCCTAGCACGTCTTCTGTTGATTGTGATATCACAACCGGATCACCTTTATTGAAGTCTATCACGTAGACACTAAGGTTGACTAAGTTTCAAGTGCTGGTTAAAGATCCTAGGTTTCTAGGGCTGTAGTCATCATTTTTTTTTATAGTGACAGGATCATCTATCTTGATACCATACTCTTCAATCAGTCCTTTTTCTTTTAAGTAATCATAGGCTTTTTGAACTAGTTTGTTTTTTTGTGTTTCTTTCATTTCTACATTAACTATAATTGGCCCCTCATATTTTGGTCCAAATATTTTTTCTGCGTTTAAGCCTATAACCAAGCCAACTACTAGTATTAGTATGGCAATAATTATTCCACTTATTGTAAAAATAATATTTTTTTTCATTAATGCCACCTCCTATTTGTAGTTAAAGTATGCTAAATATACTAATATTTGTCAATAAATATCTCAATCTAATTTTTATCTATTTCTTTACGACTGGTATTTGCAGTTCTGTTAACCAGTCTTCTTCGTTATCTTTGTTCCAGATACCATCTATGTAGCTTTCTCTTGGGTTATCTGTGATGGTGTAGTTATTATCATCAATCCAACGAAATGCGTAGGCATAGGCTTCCCTTAGTCCACTGTAGGCTCCTTTGTGCATAACTGAAACCACTGTTAAGCTAGGTATCTTCCTAAATTTGATACTGTCAGTATCCTTGCCAAACTGATCTACTGCTTCACAGTATTCTACATCAATGTCTTTGTCTTTGTATTCTCCATCATGGTAGATTATGAAGCAATATTCTGGTATTGCACATTTTAAGTCAGGATTGGTTGCTGTTACTTCTTCTCCTATTTTGGGTATGATTTGGAAGTAGCTGTCGTAGTTTGGTACTATCATTCTTTTGGAATAGATTATGCATTCTGGTGTTTGTTTAATAACTGGGCTATAGTTCATTTTTCTTCCCTCCTTGATTTCGGAAATATAGTGGTTCAGTCTATCCAGGCGATCTTGGAGTTCAATGAGATTGGTTTCTATTTCAGTCTTCCTATCCTCTAGTACTTCATCAACTTTCCTTCCCCTAATTATTTTAATACACTCATCAACGGAGAAGCCAAGTTGACGTAATGCCATTATGTCATGTAATTTTGTCAGCTGATCTGTTGTGTAGTAACGATATCCGTTGTCTTCATCGATCATCGCCGGCTTAAGTAATCCAACTTCATCATAGTATCTTAGGGTTTTTATTGTTGTTTTTGATATTTTGGAAAATAGTCCAATTTTATACATAATCTCTCCTTTTCGCCTTTCTTTGACTCTCCTAGCTTCAGTCTATAGCCTCCCCTTAAGGGAGTGTCAACAAGTTATTTTAAATATTTTTAGGTGCTAATCTATGGAAAAATAATACTCTAATTAGTTGATTAAATCAATAAATAATTAACCACTATATTATATTTAAAAGTTACAAATGTTACCATAGATTTTGGTAAATATAAGACATTAAAAAAGACTTGAAGAATGAATTGACCCCAAAAAGTTGGACAAAATTTAATTAAGCAACCATTGTGGAATGGGTTCTGTAATAAACAGGACTCATTCCTTTTAATTTTCGCTTAGTTCTACGGTTATTGTAGTAGTAAATATATTCATGAAGCTCCA
>JBGSJN010000008.1:0-2341 GCA_041741995.1 Bacillota bacterium | reverse complement strand
ATACTCCAGATCCAGGATTTGGTACTGGAACAACTAGTGGTGGTGGCAGTGCTGCAGCCGCTTGTAACTAAAGTAAGCAATAATTGTTAAATAACAATCAACAAAAAACAGGCTAATTGTGAACTGTACCCCAAAAAGTGGACACGAAAGTGTCTGCTTTTTTTATGGGCAAAATAAGATATAATAAAATAACAAACTAATATAAATAATATGAGTAAAAGAAGATTTAGTGAAGCTCAAATAAAAGAGCTTCTAGCCAATCCAAATATTTCTCGGTGTAGTGACAAATCAATCAGCTATGCCAAAGAATTCAAGATACTGGCAGTTAAAAAGTACTACGAAGAAGGATGTAACGCTAAAATGATATTCAATGAAGCCGGATTTGATATAGCAAGTATTGGCATAAATACCCCCAAAAGAAATCTGTATTGCTGGAAAAAGATATACAAGTCTAAAGGAGAAGATAGATTAAAAGCTGAAACTAGAGGTAAACATAGCCTGGGCGGTCGTCCAAAGACCAAGGGAGTGTCTGATGCGGATAGAATTAAAAGGATGGAGATAGAAATAGCATATCTCAAAGCAGAAAACGATTTTTTAGCCAAACTCCGAGCGGCCAAAAAGAGATAAAACTAAAGCCGCGGCAAAAATATGCTATATTTAAACAACTAAATCTAGATATTAAAATATTGTGTGAAATCGGTAAGGTATCTCGAAGCGGCTACTATAAATGGTTGAAAGATTCGGGTAAACCAGATAGAGACACTTCGGACTATGAGATAATCAAAGAGATATTTAATGAAGGTAAAAGAAAGTTAGGTTGGCGAAGTATTCAAATGAAGTTATTTAATGAGAAAGAAATAGTAATGAACCATAAAAAAATAATCAGAATAATGAAAAAGTATTATTTGTTCGTTAAAATAAGAATTAGAAACCCATACAAAAATATGGCCAAGCAAAATCAAGAACACCGGACTTGCGAAAATAAACTAAATCGAGAGTTTAAGCAGGAGGTGCCACTAAAAGTATTCTGCACAGATATCACTTACTTGTTTTTTAATCGATATCTAGCCTATTTGTCAGTGATTAAAGATATTTGTAGCGGTGAGATAGTGGCCTGGAAATTATCTAATAATTTGTCGATGGATGTTGTAATGGGCACAATTGAGAATCTAAAAAATAATAGTAGATTGCCACTGGAATCATTGGATAATATCATGATTCATTCTGATCAGGGATTTCATTATACTAGCCCTGAATACATCAAAGAGATTAAGAATCTAAATATGATTCAATCAATGTCCCGGAAAGGTAATTGTATTGATAACGCTCCAATGGAATCATTCTTTGGTCATTTCAAAGACGATATTGACTATAGGGATTGTAAAACCTTTAATGAGCTTAGCTTGATGGTTGAGGAATATATAGAGTATTATAATAATGCACGTTACCAATGGGATTTAAAAAAGATGACTCCGGTACAATACCGAAATCATCTTTTATGCCAAGTCTAGTTTTTTACCCGTGTCCACTTTATGGGGTACAGTTCATTTAAGCCTATTTTTATTTACCTTTTCTAGCCCTTCTTTTATTTAGATAAGTTATCTGTTATAATATTAACATATGAAGATATCTTCATAAATAAGTAAAATATATGAATAATGGGAAAGAGAATGTCTTAATTATGAAAGTCCTCGGGAATGCACATCGGATTGAGATTTTGCGATTTATTTCTAAGAGTAAAAATGATTTATGCGTTAATCAAATTGCTAGCGCGGTTGGTATTTCACAGTCACTTGCCTCACATCAATTAGCCTATTTATCAGCTCATGGAGTAGTTGAGGGACATAGAGTTGGTCAAACAATTTGTTACACGTTAACAAGCGGTTCATTTTCAAAAAAAGTTTGTAAAGTATTAAAAGTATTATTAAGTTAATTAATAAAAATATGAGAAAATATATTGGAATCATAGCTGGTTTAGCGTTGATTGTGGTTATAGCTTTTGTTTATCAAAGCGCTCAGAAAGATGAAATACTAAATCAGAAAGAGGAGCAAACAATAGTTAATAATCCAATTAATATAGATGATGAACTGCCTGGTAAACTTGAAACAGAAGAAGTTGTTGCGCCAATTAAATTAACCGGCTCATATGAGCCTTACGATGCTAGTAAAATTGCGCTTGCCGAAAATGGTAAGGTGGTAATCTTTTTTCACGCTTCCTGGTGTCCGTCATGTCGCGGCCTTAATACTGATATAGAAAATAATGTTGGAGCAATACCTTCTGGTGTAACTATTTTAAAAACGAATTATGATGAAGAAGTGGCGCTCAAGAAAAAATATGGCG
>JBGSJN010000007.1:0-4997 GCA_041741995.1 Bacillota bacterium | reverse complement strand
TAGAGTTCAAAATTTCAAAGATGGTAAAGTTTCGGTTTTACTAAAACAATCATTAGAATTAGGTGATAAACTATCGTTTTGGACTACTGTTGCCGGTAGAGTTAACATAAGTGTTGATAGAATAAAAAAGGATGGTATTTTTGTAGAAAGAGCCCAAAGCAAGGATATTGTAGTACTTGATATTCCTAAAAGAGTAAACCAAGATGATAGAGTTTTTAAGACTGAATCAGCATTGAACAAGAAAGTTATTGAAGTACAAATTGATAGTTTTAAGCAAGATGAGATGATTCCTTTAAATATAAAAATTGATGGAAAAGTTGGAGATAAATTAACTCTAGAATTTTTTGATGGTGACGGATTTAGGAGTAAAGTAACATCGGAGATAATCTTGGATGCGGCGTTGAAACATCCATTAAATGAAGAATCTCTAAGAGGCCAGATACGTCTAGGTGAAACTCAATATTATCTAAATGAAATAGAAATGAATGCTGATAATATAATGGTGCCTAAAAGTGTTTTAAATAATATGAGAAGACAGGCCATTGAGGATTTACTAAAACAAAGGGAAAACATGTATGATTTCACAAAAATATCTATTAATGGTGATGTTTTAGATAATCTTGCTGAAAGTGTAGTAGTAGAAAAAAGACCGAAAATAGGGGTAGTTGTAGAGAGTATTGATAAAATTAAAAATCTATTAATTAGAGATGTTGACTATATATATTATCCTCTTATAAACTTCAAATTTTTAGGAAGCATGATTCTTGATTTCATTAATTATATTAAGCTTTTAAGTGAGGAACAAAGAGGAATTATAGTTATCGATCTACCTCGTTTCATTAGGGAGGATGATCTTCCTTTTATTCTTAGTCAAATTGATATGATTAGGCCATATATTAGAAATTTTAGAGCTAATACTGCTGATCAAATAAAGATGTTGAAAGATTTAGGAGTGAGAAGCATACATGGCAGCTCAGGTTTAAATGTAGTAAATAGTGTAGCAATTGACTTCTATAAAAATAAAATGGATTTGATAGAATTAGAATTATCAAAGGAACTTAATATTGGACAATTATTTGATTTAAACAAAGATGCCCAATTGACAATATATGGTATAACAGAACTTATGGTGATGGAACATTGTTTGATAGGCTCAGAAATTGGAACAAAGAAATGTATGGATAAAATATTTGCTCTTAAAGATAGAATTGACATTGAATTTCCTATTCTAGTAGATTCATTAGGCAAAAATCATATAATCAACAGCAGGATTCTAATGATTATTGATGAATTGACAATTTTAAAGGAAATGGGCTATAGCAATTTCTTAATGAATTTTATAATGACTGATAATGAAAAAATGATGGATGTCTTAGATATTTATATTGGTGTAATAAGAAATAACAGAAATATTTCCAAAGCCAAAGATGAAATATTTAGTCTTGTATCAAACTTCACCAAAGGACATTTCAATAGGGGTATAAATTAATGGTTCAGGCAAAGACAATAATAAAATTATAATTAGATATTATAAGAGAGAAATGTGCCAAATATGCTTTTCATCCTATAAGTAAAAAAATGGTAATGGAGCAGGAACTTGCCGTTTCATATAACGTGGCCGAAGATCGTCTATATGAAACTAATTCAGCAATCAATTTATTAAGAACAAAACCTGATGCTCCAAATGGGGCTCTTCCTGATATGGAAGATTCTATAGAAAAATTATCAGGTGGCTTCCAGCTTAATCCCCAAGATTTATTCTTTATTTTAATAATGCTTAAATCTTCTAGGGATATTTTGAACTATTTTAAGTTAGGAATAGAAAACCCTGTTTTTTCTAGACTTCTTAATAACTTATCTGATATTAAATACTTAAGAGAAAAAATAAATACAATTATTGATGAAAATGCTCAGATTAAAGATGATGCAAGTGAAGAATTACATAGCATCAGAAAGAAAATTAAAAGCAAGACAAATGAGGTCAAGAAACAACTTGAGCATATGCTTAAAAGATCTTCCATGGATACTTATCTCCAAGAAAAAGTTGTAGTAAAAAGAGGGGATAGATATTGTCTTAGTGTTAAAAGAGAATATGCCTATAAGATACCAGGCGTAATAGAAGATACATCAGCCAGTGGTAGTACAGTATTTATTGAACCATTAGAAATTGGTAATATCAGAGGTGAATTAAATATACTAAAAAAAGATGAGACAGAAGAAATTGATAAAATACTTCGAAATATATCCGCAACCTTACATGTAGAAAAAGATAGTTTAACCCTTATCTATGAAACCTTAGGCTTATATAATTTCTATATGGCCAAAGCCCTGTTTACAAGAAGCTTTAAGGGCTTTGTACCAGAAATAAATAATGAAGGATATATTAAACTTCATGATGCACGTCACCCACTCTTATTTGGGAATGTTGTGGCTAATGATTTATTTTTAGGTGATGGCTTTAATAATTTAATTATTAGTGGTCCAAATACAGGTGGTAAGACTGTTCTTTTAAAAATGATTGGTCTTTATGCATTGATGATCTCACTAGGTTATGGAATACCTGCCAGTGAAGGTTCGAAAATGTCATATTTTAAAAAAGTCTTAGCAGATATAGGGGATGAACAAAGTATAGAAAATTCTCTTTCTACTTTTTCAGGACATCTATATAATATAAAAGAAATGCTTGATTTAGCTGATTCCAGTACATTATTGCTATTTGATGAGTTAGGTAATGGTACTGACCCTAAAGAAGGTAGCAGCCTTGCAATGGCAATATTGGACTACATAAATAGTAAGGGTAGTCACAGTATAACAACTACCCATTACGGTGAATTAAAAGTTTTTGCCTATAATACACCTGGTTTCTCAAATGCTTCTATGACCTTTGATGTAAGGACATTAGAACCTACTTATAAACTAGTTATCGGAACTCCTGGATCAAGCCTAGGACTTGAAGTAGCTAAAAGGTGTGGACTTAAGGAAGAAATAATTGTTAAAGCTAAATCCTTGATTGATAGTAGTGAATTAGAAACTAGTCAATTGATACAGTCCCTTGAAGAAGAAAGAAGTTTACTTAATGAAAAACTAGTCGATATAGAAGAAGAACAAAAAAATATTGAAAGTATTAAAATAGAACTAGAAAAAGAAAAAACAGCTATCAGAGACAAAAACAAGAAAACCATTGATAAGGATTTAGAAAAATCTCGTGATATTCTTACCAATATAAAACGTGAAGGTGAAGAGATTATTAAAGAACTTAAGAATTTAAAACTAAATAATCCTGAAATGGCCAATAAGGCGCGAAAAAGAATTGAAGAGCTTGAAAAAACACTTGAACAAGTAAATGTTATAAAGATCAAAAGCGGCACTAAAACCTTGAATATTGGTCAAGAAGTTAAGGTAATATCATTAGGCAAGAATGGTGAGGTTGTTGAAACTGATGATAATAAACAAATTGCATTAATCAAGATTGGTATTATGAAAATTTCCTTACCATATAATGACTTGATAGTATCTGATAAAAACAAGTCAGAAGAAACCTATAGGATCATAAAAGAAGTTAATAGAGGACATATTCCCATGGAAATAGATGTCCGAGGATTAACTGTTGATGAATGTATTTATCAACTTGAAAAATATTTAGATGAAGCTGTATTAAGTAAATACCCACATATCAGGATAATCCATGGTATGGGTACCGGAGCATTAAGAAAAGCAATTTGGGAATATTTAAAAGGTATTCCTTACATTAAAAGTTATCGTTATGGAGATGCAAGTGAAGGTAGTATTGGAGCTACAATCGTCTATTTAAAGTAAGGAGGAAACATGACTATTAGAAATAAATGGGAAGATTTTGAAGAACAAAATCTTTCAAGATATGCTTCATTGAGTAAAGCAAGTAAAGGCCGGGAAGTTTTTGAAGTTCCTTGCAGTTTGCGTACAGAGTATCAACGAGATCGTGACAGAATAATTCATAGTAAGGCTTTTCGTAGGTTAATGCATAAAACACAAGTTTTTATTTCTCCAGGAGATCATTATAGAACAAGGCTTACACATACATTGGAAGTCTCAGCAATTGCAAGAACTATAGCCAGAGGTTTGAGACTTAATGAAGACCTTACAGAAGCTATTGCATTAGGTCATGATTTAGGGCATACTCCTTTTGGACATAGTGGTGAAAAAGTGATAGATGATATATTAAAAAAACAAGGATTGCATTTTTACCATAATGAACAAAGTCTAAGAGTTGTTGAAAAACTTGAAAAAAATGGCAATGGATTAAATCTAACATTCGAGGTTAGAGATGGTATTTTAGGACATAGTGGAAAATCAAAAATGCCTGTTACCCTAGAAGGTCAAATAGTGAGAATAAGTGATCGTGTTGCTTATTTAAATCATGATATAGATGATGCTGTACGAGGTGGAATTATCAGAGAAGAAGATTTGCCTAAGGATGAATTGGAAATTCTTGGAAAAACCAATAGTGCCAGAATCAATAAAATGGTTGAATCAATAATATATTTTAGTGAAGAAAATAGTTGTATAAAAATGAATGCGGATATTCAAGCAGCCATGGATAGACTTAGAGTATATATGTTTGACCATGTCTATATAAATTCTAAAGCAAAGGAAGAAGAAGCTAAAGTAGAACGTCTTTTAACAGAACTCTTTGACCACTACCTAGAGAACGAAGATGCATTACCTAGAGAATTTAAAAATAATGGAAATGATTTAATAGTAAATGTAGTAGACTATATATCTGGAATGACAGATAGTTATGCAATAAAGATATTTAAAGAGCTTTTCTTACCAAAAGGCTATAAGGAAAAAATAGAATGAAAATAGCAATTATTGGTATAAATTCAAAATATATACATAAAAACTTAGCAATTTATGCTCTATATAGTCACGTCAAGGACTTAGAAATTGATATGGATTTATTAGAATTTTCAATTAATGAATCTATAGATAAGATATTTCATAAAATTAATAGAGGA
>JBGSJN010000006.1:0-5214 GCA_041741995.1 Bacillota bacterium | reverse complement strand
GTTATTATTGGTAGCACATTAATTTCGAAGTAACTAAGCCAATTTGCTAAATTCTGCTGTTTACATTCATAGGGCTGGCCTTTTGCGGTCATATCTTCATAGTCCTCAATGGGGAATTGAGGAATGGTTACTGTATGTTTTTGCTCTTCTAATTTCGCTTTTAGCCAAGGGAACCAGTTCCCTTGATTTGTTCCAAATGTTCCGTGAAGAATTAGGTAATGCATGTTAGGTTGTTGATTTTTTATTATTATAACTCAAAAGAGAATTAAAAGAATCTGGCTTAGGGAAAAAGTGAATAAAAGAAAATCTCGTTGAATCGGGAATGACTTCTGTATAGAAGGAAAGGCATATTTCTTCGTTATTATCATATACTTTTAACTGTCTTTCGTTAATAAGAAAATGAGATGGGTAGATTTTTGTTTGATAAATTTTTTCAAGTATTGATTTTGCAATAGGATCTCTCTCAATTTCATTAATTGCTTCTATATAATCATCTTCTAGTTTTAAGTAGCTCATTTCGTAATAAAAGCCTACAAGAATCGTAGTTAAGTCACTAATAGCATCTTTATTAAGCTCTAGATTGTATGAATTATGAAATTTTAGCCTTTTATCTAACATTACTGAAGCGATGTTTCTTAGATAGTATTTTTCATTCCAATCTTCTTCTGTAATCTTGAATAGATTTAAAATACCTTTTGAAGCCGCACATAGCCGAAAATGGTCGTCTCTGAGTAATATATACACGTTTGGATTAACCCAGACTTCTTTCATTAAATCTGTTACTTGCATTATTTCGCTTTCTGTTGGGGCCTTTATCCTCGATCCAACTAGATAATCGAATTTTCTATCGTTTAATTTTAAAAACTTCGCAATTTTTTCTAAAGTATGTCGCTTAGGTATTATTTGATTTGTCTCTATCCGACTTATGCTGCCATAGCCAAGATTCAGTTCTGTTTCAAGCTCAAATTGACTTATATTCTGGTCGTTCCTAAACATCTTAATTTTTTCACCCAGGGTCACCATGATGCCGATGAATATATAGTATGATTATACATCATGAAGATATAAGGGTAAATATTGCAGCACAAAGCAAAAGTTTTGAGTTATAAAACAGTAGTTGTTATTATTAATAATTATTTAGAAAGAGAAATGAAAATTCAAACCTTAATACTCAAAAGCTTCTTAAAATATGTACCCTTTAATATTTTAAATAAAGTCTCAGAAATAAATGCAATTAAGTGCTTTAATCAAGCCTACAAGATTGAAGAGTATAGAAGATTTTTAACGCATGAGGGTTACAAACTTAATAGCATTATGAACATGGATGCATTTCGACAAATCCCAATTAGTGATAAAGCAAATTATATAAATAACAATCAAGTTACTGACATTAGTTTAAATAAAACGCCACTTTCTTTTTATAGGAGCTCTGGTTATTCAGGAAAGCCTACTTATTGGTCACAAAACGCAAGTGACTTTAAAGATTATGTTAAATATAAAGAATTGAATTTAGACATGGTGTTTAACATATCGTCAAAAAAAACATTGATAGTATCAACGTTTGCATTAAGTAGTTGGATTACAGGTCAACAAGTCCTCGCAGGTCTATTTAAGATTGCTGAAAGCAACCCTAATATAACTGTGTTTTCGTGTGGCATGATAGTAGATGAACCATTAGATTTGCTTTGCAAATTTGGCCAGGATTATGAACAAATAATTATGTTTTTTTATCCTTTAACATTTAAAGCCTTTGTTGATAAGGCTATGATAGAAGGTGTAGATTTGAAAAAATATAATATCAGAATCATTTTGGGAGCGGAAGGAGTTACTTATAGTTGGGTTAAGCATTATGAAGAATTATTAAAAACCAAAGAAGATAATTCATATAGAATATTCTCCGCATTTGGTGCTGCAGATAGTGGCATAGGAATTGCGGCCGAACAAATAACTAGTCTAGTAATTAAGGAATACTGTTTTAAAGATAAAAACATTCTTAAAGAATTAACCTCAGTTGAAGAAATGCCGCTACATTTTTTTCAATATAACCCATTGAATCAGTACCTTGAAGTAGTTGATGGTAAATTAATTATGACGAAATTAAAACAAAACCCACTTGTACGGTATGACCTACATGATAGAGCGAAGATAATATCACCTGTTAAAGTTAAAGAAGTTTTTAAGAAGAGAGGGTTAAATATCGATAAAATTGTGAAAGAAAAAAATGGTGAATTTCTTAACTTACCATTTTTTGCCGTGTATGGTAGGGACGATGGGACTATCATTTTAAACGGAGCAAATATCTACATTAACTCTTTCAAAGAAGCTCTTTCCCAACCTGATGTTATTAGGCACCATACCGGAAAATTTAAAGTAAGTACAATAATTCAAAAAGATATGTTCCAAAACTATTTGGTAGAGATTGAACTTAAGCAAGAGGTAAAGCCAACGGGTGATTTAGAAAAGAAAATTAGAAATTCAATTATTGAGTTTTTATTAAAGAATGATAAAGGTTATAAGAATGCATATCATACTCCATATCAAAGAGATGATATTTGTAAAATTAAATTTACGAGTTTCTCTGATAATAGCTTAAAACATAAATACAATTTGTAATGAATAATATTTGGTCAAAATATTCCAGTGATTATGACAAACTAAATGCTTTGCCTGCGTATTCGGAATTGCTTTATGAGTATATAAAAATTATTAATAAGCACGTAAATAATAAAAGAACAATTTTGGAAATCGGGATGGGAACGGGAAACCTAACAAAGTTGCTAAGTGAAAAATATCCTGATTCAAAAATCATTGCCTTTGATAGTGATCTTGGAATGCTTAATAAGGCAAAAGAAAAGGGGTATAATAATAATGTAGAAATTGTACATGCCGAAGCCAGTTCATTTCTAAAAAAGCAAATAAATAAATATGACATTATAATTATGAATAATGTTATGTACACATTAGATAATAAAACCGAAGCCTTAAAATCAATACGCAAATCATTAAATAGCGAAGGGTTTTTTATCTTCTCCGATCCGGTGCCACCAAAGGATTATAAGTATTTTTCAATACTATTAAATAAGTCTTTCAGTATTTCTAAAATGGTTAGTTTAATAAAAAGTATACCGACACTACTTAGAATATTAATGGTTAATTTAAAAATTGATAAAAAATATAAGAGATTGAATAGGGCTGAATATGAAAAAATAATTAAAATAGTGAAATTTAAAATTATCTATATAGGAAGAACATATGCAGGCCAAGCAAATATGTTCGTGTTAAAAAAATAATATGCTTGAGACGATATTAATTATTTTTGCATCTTTTACAAATATTGTATTAGGTGCTGCGGTTCTTACAAGGTTCAAATCTCTTAAAAAAGAGTATATATATTTTTCTTTAGCAACAATTTCCGTCGGCTTCTGGGGTGGGTCAACGATAGTTTTAAACTTAAATACTACAATGCTTTGGGAAGATATCCTCTTCCTGTCTTCTACATCTGCCTTATTCTTTATCACTTTATATTCTTTTGGTTTCCTTCAAGATGCAAATAAGAAACTTGTACGGTCTTATTACATATTATATTTAATAATAGTTGCTCTCTTAGTTTTTACTAATTTGATAATTGCATCTGTTAGTAAAGGCGTTCAAGTATCGGGGATAAACGTTGAATTAGGAAGATTGTTTTCCATGTTTATATTCTTTGTGGTTGTTTCTATTGGTTTAGCAATTTCAAATCTCGTCCAAGCTTATAAAAAAGTAAGCGGTATTAAGAAACAGCAAATAAGATATTTGTTATTAGGAATTATTGGATTTGCAATACCAACAATTATTACGAATATGTTATTACCCTTACTAAGTATCTATTCATTCAATAATACTGGGGTTATCTTTTCTTTATTTTTCACATTTACAGTATTCACCTCTATCATTAAGCACAGACTTTTTTCTGTAAGGTCGATAGTAATTAAAACATTAAAGTATTTCATTATCGGTTTGATACTATTTTTTATTGTTTTCTCACTAAGATTTATTAAGGACAAGTTCCTAAATCTTGATTTGTATGATGTGAGTAGTTTATTTATTGATTTTGTTGCAGCAATTCTAATAGGGTTTTTTATTTCTTCGTTAATTATTTCTTTAGACAAAAAACTTACAAAATTTATCAATCCTGAAGTTTATCTTCTTAATCAGATGATAATGAAAATGGATAAAGATATTAATAAAGAATTAGATCCAACAATAATTATTGACAAGACATTACAACTTCTAACGAGAGGGTATCCAAACAATGGTATATATTTTGTAACTTATAACAAAGGAATGTTTAAGGTGTTACCGGAATACAAAATATGCCCATTAATTTCGATTAGTCAAATTAAAAAAATTCGAAAAACTATTATTATCCAAGAGGGGGCCGCCTCCGATTATATTTTCATTAAAGACAATCACACGTTGGAAATAGTCTCAAACATTGACGAGAATAATTGGTTAATATTCACAAGAGATTATCATTCAGACGCATTTACAAAGGATGAGTTGGATACGATTGAGATTATTACTTTCAAGTTAAAAGAAATTTTTAATAGGGTTCAAATTTATGAAACTATAAAAGAATTTAATAAAATATTAGAAGAGAAAGTTGCCAAGGCAACAAACGAATTAAAAGAAAAAAACACTAAGCTTGCAGAGAAGATTGAATTTGAAAGAGACATGTTAGATATTTTAGGACATGAACTTAGGACCCCATTATCTATAGTAAGGAATGCTGTGTTTATGAATAGATACTTGTTAAAAACTCCAAATCCTGAAATTAATAAAATAATGAAATATAACGAAATGGCTGTTGAACATGTTTCTAGAGAGATTGGGCTTCTTGAAACTATGTTGTCAGCTACAAAAATTGATAACGACAGATTACAAATTAATTTCGTAAATGTAGATTTAATTGATGTTGTCAATGATTCTCTGGAAGGATTGCAAACAAAAGCTCAAGAGAAAGGTTTAATTGTTAATTTCATAAAACCAAAGAAGTGTTCTGTCATTGCAGACAGAACAAGAATTCAAGAAGTAGCTGATAACTTAATAGATAACGCAATTAAATATACCGATAAGGGTAAGGTAGAGATTGAAATCGTGGTTGAGAAATCTATATCCAGATTACATATTAAAGACTCTGGTAGAGGTATACCTAAAGATGAAATTGAAAAATTA
>JBGSJN010000005.1:0-13574 GCA_041741995.1 Bacillota bacterium | reverse complement strand
TTTAAATGGACATAACAATCTATCAGAATTCTTAGAAATGTTTGTTAAGTACTACAATGAAGAGCGACCTGCTTATGCTCTTCAATACAAAAGCCCCAAACAATATCGCATTGAAAGGGGCTTTATCTAGTATTCTTTTTAGTTATCTACTTTTGGTTGACTAGTTCAATTAGACAACCTTTTTTTCTATTTACTAAATTTACCTATAAATTCTTTAAGTCTTAGGTTATCGGTTCTAAAGATTTCCTCTGGAGTTCCTTCTACTTGAATAATACCATCTTCAATGAAGATTATTCTATCAGATAGTTCCTCTGCAAAATGCATCTCATGAGTAACAATAACCATAGTCATCTTTTCCTTGGCAAGTTCCTTAATAACCTTCAATACCTCACCTGTTAGTTCAGGATCAAGGGCTGAAGTCGGTTCATCAAAGAACAACAACTTAGGCTGCAAAGCCAAGGCTCTAGCTATAGAAACACGCTGTTGTTGACCACCTGATAATTGAAAAGGAAAAGCCTCTGCCTTATCAGATAATCCTAGCTTATCAAGAAGAACCATTGCCCGTTTCTCCGCTTCCTTTTTACTAATACCATCCACTAACACAGGCGCCTCGGCAATATTTCTCAAAACGCTATAATGGGGGAATAAATTAAAGTTCTGGAAAACAAGCCCAAAATTCCTGCGAATTTTTTTCAAGTCTTCCTTGGAAGAATAAATGCTCCTACCATCTTTAACGTCTTTTGCAGCGTACTCATCCAAATAAAGAAGATCACCCTTATCCATTTGTTCTAGCATAGTAGCACATCTAAGAAGTGTAGACTTACCAGAACCAGAAGGACCGATAATAGATAAGACCTCACCCTCATTTACAGACAAAGAAACACCCTTAAGTACTTCCAAATCTCCAAATGATTTTTTCATATCTCTAATTTCCAATATCTTCATAACTGATTTTCCTTATCTATAATAATTCATACTAATTTCTACACGTTCCATACCAACAGCAACTATGAGATTAAACAGATAGTAGAAAAGACCGGCTATCATCAATGGCATCATAGTAGTTTCTGAAGCAGCAATTTGTTTTGCCATTGTAAACATTTCAACAACAGAAAGAACAAAAGCCAAGGAAGTATCTTTAACTAAAGTAATAGTCTCATTGGTTATTGGGGGAAGGATTCTTTTTACAACCTGAGGCAGGACTATTCGTATAAACGTCTGTCCTTTGGAATAACCAAGAACCTTGGCAGCTTCATATTGCCCAACAGGCATTGACTCTATTCCGCCCCTATAAATTTCAGCAAAATATGCTGCATAGTTAAGAACAAAAGCTACAATTACAGCAGTAAAACGATAAGAACTTCCTAACTGTAGTCCGAATACATAATATGGTGCAAAAAACACCACTATTAGTTGGAGCATTAAAGGAGTTCCTCGCATTACAGAAATATAGAATTTACTAATAGTTCGAATGATAAAAATCTTGGACATCCTGCCAAAGGAAACTAATAGACCAAGTGGCAAGGAAAACAACAAGGTCAAGGCAAATATTAGAACAGTAGTTAAAAAACCAAGGCCTAGTTGTGTCAAAACAAAATTAATATTCATCGCTTTACTCCAATACTATTTCTCTCCTAAACAAACACTATCTTGTAAGTCCCATTTCTTAGCTATTTCCATAAAAGTACCATCATCTAGCATTTCCATCAAAGTAGCTTCAACTTTATCTCTTAATTCTTCATTTCCTAGTAGGAAACCAACACCATATTTTTCACTTGATAGGTAATCATCTAATATTTCAAATGATTTGTTATTTCTTGATTCCATTTGAGCCTTAGCAACACCAATATCCATGGCTATTGCATCAACAGTACCCATTTCAAGTTCAAGAAAAGCAGTATTATAGTCACCAAACTCAATTACATTCTTAAAAGAAGACTTTAAGGTTTTATTCTCATCATCATTTAAAGCTGCAAGAGCAGAAGAGTCCTTCTGGGTTGCAATAACTTTACCAGCCAGACTAGCTTGGTCAGTTATCTTAGAATCAGAAGCTACGACAAAAACTTGACTATTATTAACATAAGCAGAACTCCAAGTATATTTGTCTTCTCTACCATTGATTGTAAAACCATTCCAGATGCAATCAACATTGCCTGATTTTAATTCCATATCCTTAGCATCCCAGTCGATTGGTTGTTTTACGAGCTCCCAATCATTACGTTTGCTAACTTCTTCAGCTAAATCTAGGTCAAAACCTACATACTCACCCTTATCGTCAATAAAACCATAAGGTGGAAATTCAGCATCAAAGCCTACTACGAATTTCTTGTCATCTTTGGCATTTCCACCACAAGCCATTAGAAAAACAGTACCTAGAATTAACATAATTAAAACAATTAATTTCTTATTCATATTACCCTCCGTCTATATATTTACTTAGTGTATCATACCATAATTTTTTTAGCCTAGTCAATAAAAAAGCCTTGTCCTATATTTATAGGACAAGGCTTTGCATATTATAGAAAATATTTTACTCCATTAGTGAAGATATCCATTCGTTTTTCACCAGGAACATTCTTATAGACATCGGTCAAGAATCTCTCGCTATGAGCCATTCTACCATATATTCTACCATCTGGTGAGAGTATACCCTCAATACCCGATGAAGAACCATTTGGGTTGTGGGGGAAATCACCAGTTTGATTATTTTTATCATCAACATAAATGGTAGCTACTTGACCTTTCCTACTTATATTATTGATTAAAGAATCTGAAGCTGTAAAGCGTCCTTCTCCATGGGAAATAGCAACTGTATAAATCTCACCCGGTTTAAAATCCATCAACCAAGGAGAATTATTAGAGATAACTTTAGTTCTAACCAGACTTGACTGATGTTTGCCTGAGAGGTTCATGGCCAAGGTTGGAGACTGTTCATCTTGTTCCAGGATTTTACCATATGGTACTAGACCTAGTTTTAATAGTGCCTGGAAGCCATTACAGATACCGCACATCAAACCGTCCTTCTTATATAGTAGTTCCATTACAGCAGCTTCAAGTCTTGGATTTCTGAAGAAAGCTGCAATCAGCTTGGCTGAACCATCTGGTTCGTCCCCGCCGCTAAAACCACCTGGGAGTATAATCATCTGTGATTCTAGAATCTTCTTTTCAAGCTGAAGAATTGATTCCTCCAAGGAAGTTGGGGTTAGGTTCTTAAGGATAAATATCTCAGCCTCTGCTCCAGCTCTAGTTAAAGCTCTTGCTGTATCATATTCACAATTGGTACCAGGAAATACTGGAACCAATGCTTTTGGTTTTGGTGTAGTGAATGATGATTTAAATATATTCTTGGATTGATAGTTTTTAATTGGTAACATTTTTTCTGCTGATATATGATTAGTCGGAAATATTGGGTTAAGTTTGTTACTCCATACTTCTTCAAGTACATCAAGGGAAATTATTTGTTCATTAACTCTGATTTCGTACTCTGAAATGGTTTCCCCAATAACTTCGCCAATAGTATCGGCAATACCGTGGCAGCCATTATTGACCTCGATTAGAAAACTACCATAATCAGTAGCAAAAAGTTGCTCTTGACACATTTCTTGGAGGAAGTTAAAGCCGATACCATTACCAAAGGACATTTTAGCAATAGCCTCAGATATTCCACCTTTACCAATTGCATATATGGCCTTGGCAACTCCTCTATCTCTAATATCTTCGATGTATTCAAAAGTTGTCTTAAGACTTTCATCGTTAAATAGTCCATCATCATTTTTTTCAGGAGTTATATAGATAACCTTATTACCAACTTCCTTAAACTCGGGAGAGGTAATATTCTTGTATGAACCAACTGATGCTGCAAAGGAAATCAGAGTTGGAGGAACATCAAGGTCCTCATAACTACCTGACATTGAATCCTTTCCACCGATTGCACCAATTCCAAGTGCCAGCTGGGCTTCGAAGGCTCCTAGTAGGGAAGACATAGGTAACCCCCAACGAAGAGGGTCATTTCCAAGTTTTGGAAAATATTCCTGGAAAGAAAGCCAACATTTTTTGATTGACCCTCCACCAGCAACTATCTTAGCAATTGAGTGGATAACACTTGTATAGGCTCCAAGGTATGGATTGACTGAACTTTTATAAGGATCGAATGAATAGGCGAATACTGAACAAGTATCAGTTGTTCCTTTAAGGACAGGAAATCTTGCTGCCATAGCCTGTATTGGAGTAAGTTGTTTTTTTCCTCCATAAGGCATTAGGACGGTAGCAGCACCTATTGTACTATCAAATTGTTCTCCCAATCCTTTTTGTGAACAGATGTTTAAATCACTTAATTGTTCTATCCAACTATTATTTCTTGGAACTTCATTTTCATATTTTGGAACCTGGACTTCAGTTGATCTATTAGCACCATTAGAATTTAGGAATGCTCTTTTGAGTGAGACTAATTCTTCGCCTTGCCAGTACATTCTTAAATAACCATCGGCTGTTACTTGAGCAATTTCCGTTGCTTCTACATTTTCTTCTTCAGCAAATTTTAGTATGGAAGTAAGAGCTTCCTTAGGTACTACAATTGCCATACGTTCTTGTGATTCACTTATAGCTAGTTCAATACCATCAAGTCCAATATATTTTTTTGGGATAGTATCTAAATTTATTGAAAGGGAGGGGGCAAGTTCACCGACAGCTACACTAACACCGCCTGCACCAAAGTCATTACAACGTTTTATAAGTTTAGTGAAGTCAGGGTTTCTAAAGAGCCTTTGTAGTTTTCTTTCTTCAGTTGGATTACCTTTTTGCACCTCGGCGCTACAAGTGATTAGAGAATCCTGACTATGTGATTTTGAAGAACCAGTAGCACCTCCACAGCCATCTCTTCCTGTACGTCCACCAATAAGAATTACTATGTCACCTGGAGTAGGTTCTAGTCTTACAACATTGGATTTTGGAACAGCACCAAGTACAGCACCAACTTCCATCCGTTTGGCAACATAGCCAGGATGATATATTTCTTCTACAAGTCCAGTTGCCAGGCCTATTTGATTACCATATGAGCTAAAGCCATTTGCTGCACTTGTGGTGATTTTTCTTTGTGGTAGTTTACCTGTCAGGGTAGGGGAGAAGGGATTACCACTACCTGTTACTCTCATAGCTTGGTAGACATAACTTCTGCCTGAAAGTGGGTCTCTAATTGCTCCACCTAGACAAGTTGCCGCTCCACCATAAGGTTCAACTTCTGTTGGGTGGTTATGAGTTTCATTTTTAAACATAAAGAGGTAGTCTGTTAGTTCACCATCAATGTCTACCTTAACATTAACTGAACAAGCATTAATTTCCTCAGACTCGTCAAGATCTGTCATTTTGCCAATGCTTTTTAGATATTTAGCACCGATAGTTCCAAGGTCCATCAGAGTTTTCGGTTTTATTCTATCAGCATAGAGTTTATCTCTTAGTTTCAGATATTTTCTGTAGCTTTTTTCTACTAGTTCATCCTCGATTTCAACCTTGATAAGGTTGGTGGAGAAGGTGGTATGCCTACAATGATCTGACCAGTAGGTATCTAGTATTCGTATTTCTGCAAGGTTTGGTATTCTTGCCTCCTCCACAAAATATTGTTGACAGACTTTTAAATCTTCAAGATCCATGGCAAGAGAGTAAGTGTCTAGAAAAGCAGCTAAACCTACCACATCTAGTTTGAGAAAGTTTTTTAGCTTTGGAACTGTCGGGGTAAATCCAAAATTATCATTAATAGTTTTAGGGTGTGTAAGAGATGCTTCTCTTGCTTCAATTGGATTAATTAGATAGTTAGTGAGTTTTTCCTTATCTTCAGTTGTTAGTTGACCAGAAAAAAGATAGATTGTTGCAGTTTTAACTATTGGTCTTTCACCTTGGTGATAAAGTTGGAAACACTGGGCCGCAGAGTCTCCTCTTTGGTCATATTGACCAGGGAGGTATTCTACTGCCAAAAGGAAGTCCTTTGTTTTTGGCAGTTTTGTATATATCTTATCAACTGGTGGTTCACTAAATATATGGGGTATTGCTGCTTGGAACTTTTCTTTGGTGGTTCCTTCAACATCATAGCGATTTATTATTCTGACTCTATCTATTGAAAGAGCAAGTGCTGCTAGGAGGTCATCTTTTAAATGACTAGCCTTGACTGCAAATTCAGGTTTTTTTTCTACATAGACTCTAAATACTGCCATTTAATTGCCTCCTGCTTTTTTGCCTATATCTGTACGATAGTAGGCTTTGTCAAAACTGATTTGGTTAATACCCTTATAGGCTTTTTCTATAGCTTCATCTAAGTTATTACCATAGGCAGTAACACCAAGTACTCTACCGCCAGCAGTTAGAAAGTTACCGGTAATAGGGTCTAGTATTGTTCCTGCGTGATAGACTTGTGTGTCAGGTAAAAGTTCTGATTCTTTAAGTCCTTCTATTTTATAGCCTTTGTCATAGGCAAGTGGATAACCACCTGAGGCCATGATGATACAGGCGGTTGCACCTGGTTTTTGCTTAACTTCTGTTTTTTCTAATTGACCATCACAGACTGCTAATATTAGTTCTAGCAAATCACCATCAAGAAGAGGGAGTACAACCTGGGTTTCCGGGTCTCCAAATCTACAGTTATATTCAATAACGTATGGTCCATCTTTTGTTAGCATAAGTCCAAAATAGAGAATGCCCTTGAACATTCTATCTTCTTCAAGCATTCCTACGATTGTTGGTTTGAATATTTTTTCGTTACATTCATTTGCTAATGTTGGTGTATAAAGTGGATGTGGGGCTATAGCTCCCATACCACCTGTATTTAGGCCCAAATCATTATCGTAGGCTCTTTTGTGATCCATAGCTGAAGTCAAGGTGCGAATTATTTTGCCATCGGTAATAGCCATTACTGATAGTTCGGTTCCTGTTAGAAATTCTTCGATGACAATTTGGCTGCCGCTGTTACCGAAACACTGGTCTAGCATCATGTTTTTGATGGCTTCAAGTGCTTCAATCTTGTCGGCTGCAATAACAACACCTTTTCCTAGGGCAAGACCATCGGCTTTTATGACAAGAGGATATTTTGTTTGTTTTTCTATAAATGACTTAGCATCTCCATAACTATTAAAGTCCAGGTATTTTGCAGTTGGTATACCATGTCTTTTCATAAAAGATTTGGCAAAGGATTTACTTCCTTCTAGAACTGCTGCTACGCTTCTAGGACCGAAGGCTCTGATTCCTTTTGCTTCAAGTAAATCAACCATTCCCATTACCAAGGGGTCATCTGGAGTTACAATAACTAGTTCAATATCTTTATCGATTGCAAAGGCAACCATTCTATCTATTTCAGTTGGGGATATATTTACACATTGGGCTATTTTAGAGATTCCTCCGTTGCCGGGTGCTGCAAATATTTCAGTTTCTATTTTACTTTCTTTAATTTTTAGGATTAGGGCATGTTCTCTGCCACCTCCCCCTACGACTAAAATTTTCATCTGAAGGCTCCTTTCCAATATTTTTCTTACTACGCGAGGTAGGAGGATTTTTTCACCTATTTCCATGACTCTTGTCTGTAGACTGGAAGGGGTATCGTCATTTTCTACAGGGACTTCTATTTGATCTAGGATTTCTCCTGCATCAGGTTCTTCTGTGACTATATGAACTGTTGCTCCTGTTTTGGTATTTTTGTCTGATAGTACAGCCTGATGTACTTTTAGACCATACATACCAATTCCTCCATAAGATGGGAGGAGGGAAGGGTGGATGTTGATTACAGTTCCCTTAAAGTTTTTGAGAAAGAAGGGACTCAGAATATTGAGGTAACCAGCTAGTACTATTAGTTCTATATTTTTTTCTTCTAATATTCCAATTAATTCTTTCTCATCATCATTTTTTTTAAAGGTGAGTGTTTGTATATTGTTTATTCTGGCTCTTTCTAGAGCATAAGCTTTGTCACTTGAAGCCACTACTAATTTAATTTGCTTACCAACAAGCTCTGTATCTATCAGGTTTTGGAGATTAGTACCTCCACCTGAAACAAATACAGCTATATTTAACATATTTCAACACCATTTAGACCTGCTACCACAACACCAGCTTCAAAGGCAAGAAGACCTGCATTATGAAGTGTTTGAATTGTTAAGGTTGAATTTTCTGGTGAAACAATAGCACACATACCAAGTCCCATATTAAATGTATTATACATGTCTCTTTCTGGGATATTGCCCTTTTCCTGTAAGAGTTTGAATATTGGTTGTTTAGGAATAGATTCCTTATTTATTCTAGCACCATATCCAGGTGGTAGAGCTCTAGGGATATTCTCATAAAGACCACCACCTGTAATATGACAGAGGGACTTAATTGAAACTTCTTTTTGAAGCTTTAGTATTTCCTTAACATATATTTTGGTTGGAGTTATTAGGGTATCAGCAAGTGATGCTTTTAAATCCTCCCTATATTCGGTTAGATTTTCATTTTCAAAAATCTTTCTCACCAGGGAGAAACCATTGGAATGTAGACCACTTGATGGAAGGCCGATTAATATATCTCCAGCCTTTACTTTTGAAGGATCCAATATTTTTTTCTTATCTACCATCCCAACAGCAAAGCCAGCCATATCATACTCATCTTCAGGATAGAAACCAGGCATTTCTGCAGTTTCACCACCAACTAAAGCACAACCAGCCTGTACACACCCTTCAGCAATACCGGCAACTATTTGTTCAACCCTTGTTGGCACGTTCTTGCCTACAGCAATATAGTCTAGGAAGAATAGAGGAGTAGCTCCACAACAGATAATGTCATTGACACACATGGCTACACAATCGATGCCCACAGTATCATGTTTGTCTAGAGTGAAAGCTAATTTAAGTTTAGTACCTACACCATCTGTACCGGAAACCATTACTGGTTCTTCCATATTTTTAATATCAGGTTGGAATAGTCCGGCAAAGCCACCTAGATCTGATAGGACACCAGGTATCTTGGTTCTTTTAACATGTTCCTTTATTAATTCGACACCTTCATAACCAGCTGTAACATCAACACCTGCAGCTTTGTAACTGTCGCTAAAACTCTTCATTGTCTTCAACCTCCATATCATACTCATACTCAGCTGTTTTCTCAGCGCCTAGTGGTATTTCACAAATATGCTTCTGGCTACCTTTTGGAACCTCCATTGGATATTCTCCAGTAAAGCAACCAACACAATAGTCGCAGGCTGAATTTGTAGCAATTTTCTTCACGTCTTGAACACTAAGGTAACCTAATGAGTCTACACCGATTTCTTTGGCAATTTCTTCAATTGACATATGCCAGGCAATCAGGTTTTCCTGGGTGTCTACATCAGTACCAAAATAGCAGGGATATCTAAAAGGTGGTGCTGATATTCTCATATGTACTTCTTTGGCTCCTGCATCTCTAATTAGTTGCACTATTCTTTTACTGGTAGTTCCTCTAACTATTGAATCGTCTATAAGGACAACTCTTTTGTCCTTTAGAGCTGAGGCGATAGGATTAAGTTTTATTCTGACAGCTTTTTCTCTTTGGATCTGGTCCGGCTGGATAAAGGTTCTGCCAACGTATTTGTTTTTTAGCAGACCTACTCCGTAAGTTATACCCGACTGTTTTGAAAAACCGAGGGCGGCATCGAGTCCGGAGTCCGGTACTCCAATAACCACATCTGCCTGGACTGGGTGTTCAAGGGCTAAATAACTTCCTGCTCTTTGTCTGGCAGTCTGGACACAAGAACCTTCGATTACCGAATCCGGTCTAGCAAAGTAGACAAACTCAAAGACACATAGGTGACATTTGTTACTTACATGTGTTGTAATGCTTTTTAGTCCCGTTTCGTCGATGACTACAATTTCTCCAGGTAGTACATCTCTAACAAAGGTGGCACCGTTACTTTCCAAAGCACAGGTTTCTGAGGCTATCATATAGCTATCTCCCAGCTTGCCAATGCTTAAAGGTCTGATGCCGTAAGGGTCTCTGGCGGCTATTAGTTTTTTAGGAGACATAACAAGAAGACAATAGGCTCCCTTGATAATGTCCATAGTCTTAGAAACTGCCTCTTCTATGGAGGCTGATACTAGTCTTTGCTTAGTTAATATATAGGCGATAACTTCGGTATCGCTTGTTCCTTGGAAAATTGCTCCACCAAGTTCTAATTCTCTTCTTAATTCACCTGTATTGGTTAGGTTCCCATTATGGGCAATAGCCATGGAACCTTTTAGGTGATTAATCATTAGTGGTTGGGCATTGCTGATCATACCTTGACCACAAGTAGCATAGCGACAATGGCCAATGGCCATTTTACCTTGGCCCAGGCTTTTTAGAGTCTTTTGGTCAAAGACTTCATTAACTAGTCCAAGATTTTTGTGGCCTCTAATGATACCATCTCTATTTATGGCAATACCACAACTTTCTTGCCCCCTATGCTGTAAAGCATAGAGAGCATAGTAGGAAAGTCCGGCTACATCATGGTCATCATTGTTGTAGACTCCAAAGACTCCACATTCTTCATTTAGTTTATTTAACATTTTAACCTCTTCCAAGAAGTCTTTTCATAACTTCCTGATAGGCTCCTTCAACTCCATCTAGATCTCTTCTAAAGCGATCTTTGTCTAGTTTTTCTTTGGTGGTACTATCCCAGAAACGGCAAGTATCTGGTGAAATTTCGTCTGCAAGAATAATACTTCCATCAGCTGTTCTTCCAAATTCAAGTTTGAAGTCTATTAATTCGATATTTAAGTCCTTTAGGTAGTCTCCTAGAATGTCATTGATTCTAAAAGCATAATCGGCAATTATTTTTAATTCTTCAGGAGTAGCCAGGTTCAGGGCTGCGATGTGGTATTCGTTGATCATCGGATCTCCAAGTTCATCATCCTTATATGAATATTCAAGCACAGTTTTATTTAGTACTGTGCCCTCAGGTAAGCCTAATCTTTTTGATAGTGAACCTGCGGCTATATTTCTGACGATAACTTCAATTAGAATTATTTCAACTTTCTTGACCAGAGTTTCTCTTTCATTTAATTCTTCAACGAAGTGTGTTTTGATGCCTTTGGTTTCCAACATTGACATCAGGTGGTTGGTTACCAGGTTATTTACTATACCTTTGTTTTCTATAGTCCCTTTTTTTTCGCCGTTGAAGGCTGTTGCGTCATCTTTGTAGGTGACGATGTATAGGTCGGGGTTGTCTGTTTTAAAGACTTTTTTTGCTTTACCCTCGTATAGTTGTTCTAATTTTTCCATGTCTTAACCTCCTCTTGTAACTTTTGGTCTTTTGCTACTACTTTAGCTGCCATTTGTTCCTTAAATTCTAATAGTTTTTTAGTCAGTTCGGGATTGCCGACTGCCAGGATTTGTACTGCTAGAATTGCAGCGTTTTCTGCACCATCAATGCCTACTGTGGCTACAGGTATACCTGGAGGCATCTGGACTGTTGCAAGTAGAGCATCGAGTCCGTCAAGACTTGATTTAATCGGTATTCCGATTACTGGCAATGTGGTGTGTGCGGCCATAACACCTGCCAGGTGAGCAGCCATTCCTGCGGCTGCAATAATTACACCAAAGTCACGAGCTTCTGCTTTTTCGGCAAATTCGCAGGCGATCTTTGGTGTTCTATGAGCTGACATTACGTGAATCTCGTAATCTACTCCAAATTCCTTCAGTTTTTCTGTGGCTTTTTTTACGACTTTTAGGTCGCTGTCACTTCCCATAACAATTGCAATTTTCTTGTACATTCTTCACTCCTTAGTCAAAAATTTTAAAAATGTATACGGTTACAAATGAATACGTTTTCATTATATACCTCTAATTTGATTTTGTTAAGTGTTTAAGCATGTTTTTTGTCATTTTTTTCTTTATGAATTGTGAAAATTATCTTCACAATTCAATTGGTTTACTAATGAATTTTTCTATGATATAATACAATGAAATTTTACCAAAGGAGAATGACGATGAACCTACTAGACAGTATAAAAACAGGTCTGACTTTTGATGATGTCCTTTTAGTGCCAGGCTATTCAAATATTTTACCAAAGGATGCAGTTCTAAAATCTAATTTAACCAAAAATATTCAGTTGAATATTCCCTTGATGAGTGCAGGTATGGATACAGTTACCGAGTCTGATATGGCTATAGCCATGGCAAGAGAAGGTGGTATTGGTATTATTCATAAGAATATGAGTATAGAAAGACAGGCTCTCGAAGTGGACAGGGTTAAAAGATCAGAAAACGGGATAATTATTGATCCTATCTATCTTGGTCCAGATGATCTTATTAGTGATGCAATGGAGTTAATGAGAAGGTACAAGATTTCTGGAGTTCCTGTGACTGTTGACGGAACATTGGTTGGTATTTTGACTAATAGGGATCTGCGTTTTATTGGGGAATCTGAATATGATAAGCCAATAAAAGATTTGATGACTAAGGCTCCACTTGTTACTGCTAGTGTTGGCACAACCTTGGAAGAAGCAGAAAAAATTCTCCAGGTGCATAAGATTGAGAAACTTCCTTTGGTGGATGAGAATAATAAGTTGAAAGGTCTTATAACCATTAAGGATATAGAGGAGACTTATCAGTATCCTAATGCTTCTAAAGATAGTAGAGGAAGGTTAAGATGCGGGGCTGCTGTGGGTATATCAAAGGATGTGTTTGATAGACTTGAGGCTCTTGTGAATGCTGGGGTTGATGTTGTGGTTATTGATACTGCTCATGGCCATTCTCAAGGAGTTCTGGATTTAGTTAGTGAAGTTAAGAACAGGTATGGTGAGTTGGATATTATTGCTGGTAATGTGGCTAGTGCTGCAGCTACTGAAGCTCTTATAAAGGCTGGAGCTGATTGTGTCAAGGTAGGGATTGGACCTGGTTCTATTTGTACAACCAGGATTATTGCTGGAATTGGTGTACCACAGATTACGGCAATTAGCGAATGTGCTAGTGTTGGTGAGAAGTATGGTATCCCAATTATTGGTGATGGTGGTATTAAGTATTCTGGTGATTTGACAAAGGCTATTGCTGCCGGAGCATCTGTGGTGATGTTGGGGTCATTGCTTGCTGGTACTTTGGAGAGCCCTGGTGATGTAGAGATTTATCAAGGTAGGAGTTATAAGAGTTATAGAGGTATGGGTTCTATTGCTGCTATGAAAGATGGTAGTAAGGACAGATATTTCCAGGAGGATGCTAAGAAGCTGGTGCCTGAGGGTATTGAAGGTAGGGTGCCATATAAGGGTGCTACTTCCGAGACTATATTCCAGTTGATTGGTGGTCTGCGTGCTGGTATGGGCTATTGTGGAACAAAGGATATTTATGCTCTACAGCATGAGGCTGAGTTTATTAGGATTACAAATTCTGGTTTGGTTGAGGGGCATCCTCATGATGTTCAGATAACTAAGGAATCACCAAATTATAGGAAATAGATTAAGTAGAGACATGTAGTTTGATGCATCCCTTGTCAAGTAGACAAGAAAAATAGTTAAAATTAAAGTGTTAAGATAACCAGAATTCGTATGATTTCTGGTTATCTTTTTTACATTGCTTTTTGAATTGCCTTTTGCTTCTTTTGTTCTAAATCAGCCCAG
>JBGSJN010000004.1:0-54070 GCA_041741995.1 Bacillota bacterium | reverse complement strand
TAAAGAGTACATGGATTTCTATAACTATGAGAGAATACAAGAAAAACTAAACGACCAGAGCCCAATGGAATATCGGAGTCTAGTCGCTTAGTTATGTTTTATTATTTCCACTGTCTACTTGACAGGGAGCAGTTCATATTTCAGAGTTGGTTTTTTGTTTATTAATATACAATTCTACTTAAATATAGCTTCAAATATCTCTTCAATATCCTTCACCTGAGGATTCCTAGGATTATTCCTCATCAGGAACATCTTACAGGACTCTTCAGCGAACTTCAAAATATCCCCCTCATCAGCCCCATACTTGATGAAATAATCACTAAGATCAGTAGGAATCTGCAAGTCATCAAGAAGCTCTTCTACCATTTGGACACTAGCCTCTGCAGCCTCACGGAAAGATAAATTACTAACATCAAGCCCAAGAGCCTCAGCTATACGAGCATATCTTTCTGGTACTGCAATCAGGTTATAGGCCATACCATAAGGAAGACCAACTGCGTTAGATAAACCATGAGGTACATCATAATAACTTGATAATGGACCACTCATAGCATGCACTACACCAAGACCACTTTGATCCATCGCCATACCAGCCATAGCAGCAGCAACCGCTACCTTTTCCCTGGCTACCAGATCAGCACCATTAGCAAAAGCCCTAGGCAGATATTCAGCCAAGATAGCTATAGCTTCTAAAGCAAGAGCATCAGTAAAAGCCTGATGGTTTTTACCTACATATGCTTCAATAGCATGAGTCAAGGCATCAATACCAGTAGCTGCTGTTAAATGAGGAGGTAGACTAACCATAAGTTCTGGATCAAGTAGGGCAGCCTTAGCAAAAAAGAAATCCCCACCAGTGCCCTTCTTAGTATTACGGTCAATAATAACTGAAGTCTTAGTCACCTCAGAGCCAGTGCCAGCAGTAGTTGGAATAGCAATATATGGAAGTGGTGAATTAGATGGTTGTTTCATGTTCCACTGATAATCTTCCCACTCACCTTCATTAGTTGCAAGCATAGCCACAACTTTAGCAACGTCCATAGGACTACCACCACCAAGACACACCACAACACTAGCACCCATTCCTTCTACAAAAGCACGACACTTAGTAACTACCTCAGCATGGGGATTAGCTGGCACTTCATCAAAAATCTGTGAACTGGCACCAATACCCTCTAATACCTCTACAACCTTAGTTGCAAGACCTAACTTAACCAATGAGCTATCAGTTATTAGGGCAACCTTGTCACCTGCTTTAACAAATCTTTTTAACTCCACTAAACAACCAGGACCTGAAATAACCTCTGTTGGCAATAAAAATCTATTCATTAAATACACCTTCTCTTTCTTACTTACTTCTTCCTTTTAATTCCTTAACACTTTCATTAATCAGTAATTCTGTGGTTAAAATATCAATCTGAACAGGTAGTTCAGAATTTTTTAACCTGTTTAAAATCTGTTTGGCAGCAGCAATCCCTAACTGTTCCGGCTTGTAGTCGAGAGTCGTAAGTGAGGGTTGATAAAAGGCGCTAAACCTAGCATCATTAAAACCGACCACACTCACATCATCAGGTACAATAAGCCCTAAATCATGAGCTGCTCTCATTCCACCTAAGGCCATCACGTCAGATAGGTAAATAACCACCTTTGGCCTCTTCAACCTACCAAGTAGAACTTTCATGGAATCATAACCATCCTCTGCTCTCCAGTTACTATAGAGGACATTATCAGGATTTAGTTCCAGTCCCATTTCCTCTAGTACCTTCTCACATTGACCAATACGAAGTCTGGAGAAATTATCTTCTTTACCATAGACAATAGCAATATCCTCATCTAAAAACCCGGAGGATAGGAGATAGGAAAACAACTTCTGGAAGGCATCAATACCATCCACCAGCACCTTATCTATATCCTCTCTGATGCTACTGCTTTCTACAAAAACTACTGGCATAAGATCACGTAATTCCTCCATTCGTTCCTTGGCACTGCCATGACAAAAAATTACTCCATCAGTCATTCTTTCTTGTAGGAGATGGAAATAGTCCCTTTCTGTAGCATAGTTCTCGCTAGAATCTAGGACAAGGAGACTATAGTTTCTTTCTGTTAGGTACTGCATGGCTCCACGAATGATTTCGGCCATGGTGGAGGATTCTACGTTTGGTACTACTAAAGAGATTGTTCTAGACTTAGTATCATTTAAGGCTCTGGCAATAGGACTTGGCCTATAGCCTAGCTCCTTGGCTGCAGCCATGACCTTTTCCACAGTTTCCTTGCCAGCCATCTCCGGTTTGTTAAAAACTCTGGAGACAGTAGTCTTGCCTACCCCTGCTAGTCTAGCCACATCCATTATGGTAGCTTTTTTATTCATCTATTCTCCTTTTAAACACTTGGGGCATAGTCTATGCACACATGTTTAACTTCTGTAAACTTATTTATTCCTTCAATACCACCGGCTCTGTCTATTCCGCTTTCCTTGTAGCCTCCTGTTTCACATTCAGGCATTAGGCGGTTATAGCAGTTGACCCAGGTAGTTCCAGCTCTCATTTTTCTGCTGACTCTCATGGCTCTATCGATATTCTTGGTCCAGACACCAGCAGCCAGTCCAAAGCGTGTTCCATTAGCCAACTCTACTGCCTCTGCCTCATTGCTAAAGGTATGGATACATAGTACTGGTCCAAAGATTTCTTCTTGTACTAACTTTGATTCAAATGGTAGATCTAAGAAAATGGTTGGTGCTATAAAGTAGCCTTTGTCTAAGCCATTTTCTTCTAATCGATAACCCCCAGTTAGTAACTTACCTTCTTTCTTACCTAGTTTAATATATTTAAGGACAGTTTCCATTTGGACCGGGGTGTTCATTGCTCCCATTTCTGTTGTTTGATCTAGAGGGTTACCTACTACTAAGGCTTCGGCCATTGTTTTCAACCTTGCAATGAAGTCCTCGGCTATTGATTCTTCTACTAGTATCCTTGAGGCTGAGGTGCATAGTTGTCCTGCGTTGGTGAAGATGCTTTTTATGGCATATGGTAGGGCTTTTTCTAAGTCAGCGTCTGCAAAGATGATGCTGGCTGATTTGCCGCCTAGTTCTAAGGATAGTTTCTTCATGGTTGCTGCGGCGTGTTCCATTATGTCTTTGCCGACTTCTACACTTCCGGTGAAGTCGATCATGTCTACGTCTTGGTGTTTTACCAGAGCGTTCCCTATAAGTGAGCCTTTACCGCAGATGGCGTTGACTACTCCTTTTGGGAATTCAGGAATACCTTCCAATAAAGCAATTACTTTCATGGTTATGCCTGAGGTTTGTTCTGCTGGTTTTACTATGCAGGTGTTGCCTGCAGCTAGAACTGGGGCCATGTCTCTCATAAGGAGGGTTATGGGATAGTTCCATGGTACGATGACTCCTATTACTCCTACTGGTTCTCTTGCTAGTATGGAGGTTGTGTATTCGTCTATTGAGGTTGTTGCTCCATAGAGGGTACGTGTTGCTCCTGCATAATATTCCAAATAACCGATGGCTCCCATCATTTCTCCGAAGCTTTCCTTAAATGGTTTGCCTACCTGCCAGCTTAGGGCAGTGGCTAGTTCGTTTATATTCTCCTTAATCTTAGCTGCCCAGCATAATAGGGCTTTGGAGCGTTTTCTTGGGTTATTGGCCCAGTCTGCCATCTCGAAAGTGGACTTAGCGACTCCTACAGCCTCCTCCACATCTTTCATTCCTGACATTGGGCATTTGGATACTGCTGTTCCGTCGATGGTGGAGTGTTGTTCTTTGTATTCTCCACTTTTTGGTTCAGTCCATTCTCCGCCTACATAGTTTTGATAACTTCCGATTGCATAGTTCATTTTTTTCTTTGGCTCCTTTCGTATGTCATATTAATTAAAAAACAATTTCTGATATTTTGGTATTTTTGGCTACTACTTTTCCTTTTTTGATTACGTAGTTTCTAGTGGCTTGGTTTATTAGGGCTTCTGCTACATTTGTAGCATCAAAGATTACTAGGTCTGCTTGTTTGCCTATTTCTAGTCCATAGTCCTCTAATAGGAGGGCTTTGGCGGGGTTGTTTGTGCCCATTTTAAAGATGGTTTCTAGGTCTGTTTTGGTTACCATTTGGGCCACTTGGGCTGTTAGTAGTCCTTCTTCTAGCATATCTCCATTGCCAATTGGGCGAAATTGGTCTCTTATGTTATCTGAAGCGTAGGAGATGTTTACTCCTGCTTCTAGGAATTCTCTTATTCTGGTTGTGCCTCTTCTTATTGGTTGTTTATCGATACGTCCCATCAAATAGAGGTTACAGGAGGGTAGGGTAATGATGTTTAGATCCGCTTCTTTTGCTTTTCTAATTACTCTGGCTGCTGTTTCGTCATCTACTGCGTTTAGGGCTGTTACGTGTCCGCAGCTTACTCTTCCCTGGTAGCCGTACTTGATTGTCAGGTCGGCTATTTGTTCGAAGTTTCTGACATCTGGTTGGTCTGATTCGTCGACGTGTAGGTCTAATGGCAGATTGTATTTAACTGCCAGTGCGAATATTCTTTCGGTTAATTCTTCCCAGTTGTCGTAATGGTTGAGTGATCCTCCTAAGAAATCGAGCATGTTATTCTTACAGGCATGTTCTAATAGTTCAAATCTTTTTTCTTGTGCTTCTTTGCTATCATAGAAGGCTGGCAGTGAGGTGATTTTTATATCAATAAAATCTTTCAGCTCATGCTTAATTTCATTAAGGGCTTCTATTCCATATAGGTCAGTTCCTGCTTCTATGTTGACGTGGGTTCTTGCGTGTGTGGTTCCTGCTTGTACTGATTGGCGGGCTGCTTCTCTGGCTCTTCTTTTTACATCGGCTTTCCACTCATTACAGTTCATGCTAGTGCAGTATTTGGTGAATTCTTCTATAGCTTCGTCTAGGGTTTTGGTTTCTCTTTCCCCTAGTGTTAGGGTTTTGTCGTAGTGCATGTGGCTGTCCACAAAGCCTGGAGTTACTAGTCTTCCATTGGCCCATATTGTTTCTTTCCCTGCATCTGCAGGTATATCCTTGCTTATTTCAGTTATTTTCCCATTTAGTATTCCTATGTCTTTGGTTTCTTCCATGTTTTCTATTGTTGCGTTTTTGATTAGTAGGTCATACATCATTTATCCAATATCCTTCTTTTCTTTTTAAATTGTGGAACCGGTTCCACAATTTAATACTAACCCATGTATTTACAAATTGCAAGATGCTATTTACAAAAGAAATACCCAGATAATATATTTATCTGGGAATTAAGCCCATTCATTTTTCTTTGAATTCCATGTGCTATTCATCTCTTCATTTGCAATAATTTTAACTATAACTGGTTCTAAAAAGAGTTTAATAAGATTGATTACACTTATAAAATCCACTACAACCATTGATTTTTTCTTTTTTATTAAGGCTTTCCACCGTTCATTTCTTAGTCTATCTTCTACAAAATCCTTTTCAAATGCTACTATATCATCAAATCCTGTCTTTCTATTAGAGAATGTTTCTTCTATTCTCATCTTTCATGTCAATGGCAATAATTATTATATTATTAGCAGAATCCAGTCACTTCAACTTACCAATGATATTTTTTACAATATTTTTCACTATATATATTTACAAATAATTAAGATATGATATCATGATTTCAATAAGTATCATTTATTAATTTGTTCCCATCGTGTTTTCATCATATATTTCAGTTCTTTTTTGGTCTAAGAGTAAGAGAGGCAAAATCGCCTCTCTTACTTTTTTTATTCAAAATGGATATTTATAGGTGGCTGTTAATGATTGTTTTTGTTGTATTTATAGTATAATTAGTGAGATGCAACCAAGTTTATACAAAAAACAACCGTAAGTTGGTAGTTTGCAACCATTAGAAATTATACTATTGTCTTGTAAAGATAACTCAAAGAAGGAGAAAATAGATGAATAATAAACTAGCAGAAAATCTCAAGAAGATAAGAAAAGATCATAATCTTTCACAAGAACAATTAGCAGAAGACCTAAAAGTATCCCGTCAGGCTATATCAAAATGGGAATCAGGAAATACCTACCCTGAAATGGATAAGATACTACAGATATGTAACAGATTCAATTTGGACATTAACGACCTGTTAAATAACGACATCAGAGAAGTTAAGTCAGAACAAGAATCAAAAAACAATATTAACAAATACATAGATGACTTCCTAAACTTCATAACTAAAACCTTTAACATGCTTATGCGCTTCAACAAAAAGACCAGGCTAAAATGCCTGTTTGAGCAAGTAGTTATCATAACTATACTGATGATTGCCTTCTCAATATTTGGTAATGTTTTAGGTGGTATTTTTGGTAATATGATCAGTTTTATACCAGATCAAGCCTACCTTGTTCTATATAGTATTGGAGAATCTATTTTCAAAATTATATCTATTGTCTTTGGTACTATAGTCTGGCTCCATGTATTTAAGACAAGATATATAGACTATTATGAAATTGCTACAGATAATATTGAAATGGAAAATGAAAATGAGAATATCATTAAAACAGATATAGAGAACTCAAATAGTAAAGTAAAAGAACCTATACAAAAAAGTGAAAAAATAATCCTAAGAGACCCTAAGCATAGTGAATATAAATTCATTAACGGCCTACTAAAGACAATAGTAGGCGTAATAAAAATCTGGGCTCTTATAACACTAATATTCATAGCATTTATACTAATTAGCTTAGTAGTAGGTGTAGTACTATCCTTCCTAATAGCAAAAACTGGATTATTCTTCTTCGGTACTTTAATAACCCTACTCGCTGCCATAGCAATAACAGTAATAATAGAACTAATACTACTTAACTTCGTCTTCAACAGACAAAACAAAAAGAAAATAATGATCTGGACCTTCCTTATAAGTTTAATGATAGCCGGAGTTGGTTCCGGACTAATGTTTATTGGATCATTAGACTTTGAAATGAGTGATGGTAAAGAGTTAATGGTAACCCAGTCAATGGAAGTAGATATGATTGACAACTTAATCATTAAAAATACAACAGGAAATGAAATAGAATACATTGAAACTAACAATCAAAATATTAAAATAGAATACCTATTAAATAGGTATAGCACTTCATCTTACAATATATATGATGAAGCTGAATACAAACAACTATATATTTTTAGTGAAAGCCCTGAGATATTCAAAATGATGAAAGAATCTATTAACTACTTAAATGATAAGAAATTACTAAATCAGAATAGTCAATTAAAGGATATTAAAATCTATACCACCAAAGAAAACATTAACAAACTAAAAGCTAATAACGAAGCCTTAAATATTCAATATAATGTTGTCAGTAATTATGAAGCCAAAATACAAAATCTAGAGACAAAAATAGCTGAGTATGAATCAACTATTAATGAGTTGAAGTTTGAATTACAACAATAATTATCGGATATTAAAATAGCCTCCTTGGTATATACCATAGGAGGCTATTTTCTTAAGTGGAAACATTGAAATTTATTACTCGGTTACGACCCTTTTCCTTAGCAACATATAAGGCTTTATCTGCTTCGCTTATTGTATCGTTATTATTCTGAATTCTTGAATCTAGACATGATATACCTACACTTATTGTAACATTCACCTGTGTTCCTGAGTTATCAATTGAAATAGGAGTCTCTTCTATTTTCATCCTGATTCTTTCTGCAAGTCCATAAGCCTTATCCCTATTACAGTCAGGCATAAGTATCATAAATTCCTCTCCACCAAAGCGACCAACATGATCATTTCCTCTAGTATTTTCTAGAAGTAATTCAGATACTTTTTTTAACACCTTATCTCCTGCTTCGTGTCCATATTGATCATTAATTTTCTTGAAATAATCAATATCAATCATTATAACTGATAACAGTTTGTTTTCTTTTAATGCGTGTTTTTTCAGATGAGAGTATAAATTCATTATCTGTCTTCTATTGTTCAGTCCTGTCATAAAGTCTGTCTTTGACTCAACATCAAGTTTTTCATTAACAATTTCCAGATCCTTGTTTACTCCTTTAATTTTTTCAAATAACCTGCCCATTTTGATTGAATAAAACATATCTCTAATAATCAATATAGCTACAATTAGAAGGAACCCGACTGATAAAACATCAATAATCAAATACCTGCTGAAAACATAGACTCCAAATAATAAAAAAGCGATATAGAACATTATTACAGTAGCATTTCTTATTGATTGACTGACACCTAGAATATCTACATTATCTTCTTCTTTTTCTGTAACTGTGGTGTTTTGTTCTAATGAAATTAATGCGATTATTGCCAGAAGCCAGGTAGCCAGTGGCCATAAAGGATCTAACCAACTACCAGAACTGTAGCTATTATTAATTGTTTCTAAAACATAAAGTTGATCAATAATTATATTTATTATTATTGGTATAACCATAAGTCTGGTCACATTTATCATCTTTTGATGTGTTGGTCTCATAATCATCATGATAAGCATTATAAACATGACTATATCTGTGACTGGATAAATAATGGACAGATATGATGATAATCCATTATCAATAGTTAATGATAATAATGGTATGATCATATACTTCAACTCTAACATGATAATTAGTATTGCTCCTATTAATATATCGATGCTCTTAATTATTTTTCTTGGATTACCTTTTCGGAAGGCAAATTTATATAGTGCTATAACAAATAATATTGATTGAATTGTATATAAAATATCTGTAATCAGCAAGTATGATTCTAGATTGTTCATTGTTTCACTTATAAACCAGACGCTATCTGCAAGAATATAGAAAAATATGCCAATTGCGAATATAGTCCACATGTTTTTTTTGCTTTTGGAGGAGTGTTTGTTGATGGCATATATCATTATAAGGAGACTTAGAGTTAGTCCTAATATTCCCATGGTATCACTGAATATTATGAGTGCTTGATTTTTCAGGACATTAAGCATTATATAATAAATTACCATATATATTGTCAACGCTAATGTTGCATATATGAGGGTTTTGTTTTTTTTAATCTTTTCCTGGTAAAGTATCATTGATTCTGTCTCCTAATGGTATTGTTTTTATTTTGTGTAAAGATTATGTATTTATAATATAGAATTTCTATTGCCAATGTCAATTTTTGTTACCACTTCATATTAGTTCATTAAATATATCTTATATAAAGTTTACTATTCTTCAGACTTAGGATTCTTCATGGCCCTTGCAGCTAGTATGCCTTGAGACATGAAGGCAATAAAAAGAAGACCCATTAAAATCCACCAACCCACAGATTCAAAAATATCCTCAGGAACCAACAAAGTATAACCCATATAACTTAAAAAAATAGCCCCTTGAACAATCTTAAAAGCCACAGCATCAGCTTCATTCTTTAAAGCCACAAGCCTTTCATCATTTTCAGTAATAATAATATTCTTCATCTTATCTGGAGTTTTCCTTATTCCTGAAAGCTTAATAAAATAAATTATAGCTATACTAAAAGGTATAAAGGATAAGCCCACCAGACCTCTCTTATTCCCAATAAAGCCCACATCCAAAATATTAAAAACAATACCTAAACCAAGTAATAGAAAACCAATTACCAAGCCTACAATCATAATAACCCTTGCTTCCTTAACTATTTTATCAACGTTCATAATCATACCTCCCAAAACAAATCATTTAAAGTTTTATTAAGTGCCTTGCAAATATCAACACACAATTTTAATGACGGATTATATGTTCCAGATTCAATTAGACTAATAGTCTGCCTGGTAACCCCTACAATATTCGCCAACTGCTCTTGTGAAACATCACTTTCAATCCTCGCAATCTTCATCTTCTTATTCTTCACAAATACATCACTCCTTACTACTGAACAATTATCTTATAGTATATATTATTCACTTTTTATATTAAATATTTCCATCTATATGTGGAATTTTTCCATATCACCGTCTAACCTTATTATAGACTTTACTATAGGTAATTACAATAATAATTTTAAAATATTTTCAACTAAACAGTAGAGCACCTCAGAAGCTGAGGTGCTCTACTGTACAATTAATATATATTTGTTAATTTATTTGTTAATTTTTTTATTTGTTTGTTTGTTTATTCTAAAACCTTATGCCTATCCTTGAATTTATGTTCAAAAAGATATGAAACCAACACCCCACAACACAATCCAAGAATAATTCCCCCAAGCACATCACTAGGATAATGCATAAAAAGATACATCCTAGAAAAAGAAATCACAACAGCCATACTCCAGAAAACCAAAGAAAAATTCTTCAAGTATCTGCTCAAAATAAAGGCTGCAGCAAAAGAAGATGCGGTATGTCCAGATGGAAAGGAAAAAGTCCTATACTTACCTACTAACAAATCAACAAAAGGAAAATCAGTATAAGGCCTTGGTCTTTGAAAAATATATTTCAAAAACTGTTCCCCAATAAGAGCATTCAAGGCCAAGGCTACCAAGGTCAAAACCCCGACATATCTATACTTCTTATTAAACAATAAGACACCAACAACCAACAACCAAATCAAACCCTTATCACCTGCATGAGTTGCCAGAATCATAAACTTATCCAAAAAAGGAAAATGCAAATTATAATTAATAAAGAACAAAATACCCTTATCCAAATCATATAAATAACTAATAACCAATCACCTCATACTCACCTATTGAACTCCCATTCTAATATCTATTCAAATTGTTAAAAGGAGCATTGCAACTCCTCTAATAGCTAATCGAACCTACTTACTTCGGTAATTTTTGATAATTTGCTTAAAACGTCGGTTGAATGAAATTCATCTGTAAGAATAATTAATAAATCACCACTCAAAATCTGAAAATCTCTATTAGGTATAATTTCTTTCTCACATCTTTTGATAGTAATTAATAAACAATGAGCAGGCCAATCTATTTCTTTAACTAATTTCCCATCTATTTTAGATGATAAAACAACTGCTTTTTCAATAAGCATTTTAGTTCTCGCATCACCTTCAAAGCTTTTAGTATCTGTTTTATTTACAATCCTATCAAGTAGCGTTTCATATATTGGCGCAGACCTTAAAAGATCAGAAGTTATAAAGGCTGTTATAGAAACAAGGGCTAATGCCAACAGATGACTAATACCCCCAGTCATTTCCAGAATTAAAATAATACCAGTTAATGGTGCCTTAATAATGGCAGAAAATGTACCAGCCATTGCAAGAATTATAAAGCTTGATATTAGACTACTGTCCATATTAAACGCAATATGGATAAAATTGCCATAAAGACTACCCACCAGTGCACCCAATACGAGAAGTGGAAGGAAAATACCACCCTGTGCTCCTGATCCATAACTTAACATAGTAAAGAAAAACTTAACTACCAGAATAACTACTAATAGCCTTATGCCCATATTGTTATGAGTCAAGGTTTCAATAAGACTATGACCCCCACCTAGTACTTCAGGTAATACTATAGCAAAAAGACCGACAAATAATAAAGGAATAATCGGCTTAGCCCAAAAAGGCACCCAACTAAGTCGTCCATAAAACTTCATGCTTTTAATTATAAATTTATTAAATATAGTTCCAAAAACTCCAAGAATTACTCCTAATATAATTATAGCTATAAAATAATTGTGAGGTAGCACAAGGACGTTTTTTAGATTAAAGGCTGGTTGTAAGCCGAAAAAATACTTTGAGATTAAATCTGCAACAATAGCCGCAGCCATGGCAGAGGTTAGTATTTTAGCTGAAAAGTGTTTGTGAAGTTCTTCTAAAGCAAACATCAAACCTGCTAGTGGTGCATTAAAGGCAGCAGCAAGTCCAGCACTTGCTCCACTGGTTATAAGAAATTTTTCTTCTATTTTGGTTCTTTTAAATATTTTCCCAAAACCTTGTCCTATTGCTGCTCCAATTTGTACTGAAGGTCCTTCTCGTCCTAGAGACATTCCTGAGCCAATGGCCAGTATTCCACCTGCAAATTTTGCTAACAGCACTCTCCACCAGGAAACTTCAATTTTCCTGGCTAGTTGTCCCTCTATTTGGGGTATCCCGCTACCTGAACTTAGTGGTTCAAATTTTAGTATTAACCCAATAATTACCCCAACAATAACAAGGCTGATTATCATAAATGGTAATAAATTCATATTTTCTCTTACTGTTAAATAAAAACCTGATGATAACTCACCAGCTTTTTCAAGAAGATACCTAAATAGAACTACAACAAAACCTACAATCGCACCAACAACAATACTCTCCCCAATTATTTTTGTATTAAAACTATACCAGTGTCCTAATGTCAGATATGTGCTGTGTTGTTTTTTTGTTTTCATTGTATCCTCCCGCTTTTTACTATCAATAATATTTTTTCAACCCTTTTATTTTACTATATTTTTACTTAAATTCAAAATAAGCAATATATAAGATATTAAAACCCATAAAAAAATCACCCCAGAAATCTCTGAGATGATTAATTTATAACGAAGTTACATAATTACCATTCAATTCATATTTAACTATTGAAACTCCAACTGCAAACCTGGAAGAAAACCTTCCCACTCACTAGCAACAGTCTTAGCTTCCTCCAAAGTACGACCATAAGCCATAATTGAAACATCAGTATAACCAGGAAGATCAATATAATAAATATAAACATAACCCCCGCCAGTACCAGCTGTATCATCACCTAAAATCTTAACAGCATTCCAATCACCAATCTTAATCTTCTCAAAACCACTAACCTTAGCAACAGTAGTACCAACAATATCATCCTTCGAAATTTCTTTTAGTTTGTAGAATTCCTGATCAACAGAAGTCAGACCCATTACAACAACAGTACTCAAATCGCTCTTCCTATAACTATATAAAACCTTCCCATTTTCTCCTACTAAATCCCAATTAGCAGGCTTAGCCAAGGTTATCCCAACAACTGTCTTAGAATTGTCCACAGCAGTTTCTTCAGTATCTTCATCAGCCTTTTCAACAACCTGGTTTCCGTTCTTATCAGATACACTATTAGTCTCCATATTAGAAGACAATGCACCAACTATAAATAGGACTATCAAGGAAACCACTAAAATAACTACACTGAAAATACCCTTCAATAAAGGATGAGAATAAAAATAGTAGAACAACAAGCCAAATGAAACAAGAGCTAAAATCCAACCGATTATAGTTACTTCCATCAAAATATAAAGTAGAGCCACAACTATACCCAATATTCCAAGACCTATCATGGAACCCTTAGGGATACTATTTATATCAAATTTTTCTACAACTTTACTATTTTTAATACTATCACCTTCAACATTACTTACAACACTACTTGCAACACTTTTACCTGCTGCACTTCCAATAGGATACATAGCCTTTTTCTTCATAATTACAGTCTTGAACTTATAGTCATATTTCTTGGCTATTTCCTTAACTGCCTTTGGTATTGCACCAAGATCAAGTTCTATATCATAAGCTTTACCCTCAGGTCCATATTGAACACTCTTCACTTTACGATAGAGTGTAGTACCACTTTGGAATGAAGAATCAACACCTCCACCCAGGGATATTCCCTTACCAATTTCAGTGGTCTTTTCGTACATGTATATTGTTTTTTCCTGATCATTGATGAGGATATTGCTTTCGTATTTTATTTTTTTGTCTCCTGTACTCCATTTGGCGTCGAGGAATTCTTTATTGATACTTAGGTCTGTTTCAACCCCTTCTTTGTATTCTATTGCATATTCTGATAGTTTGTTTGTTATTTCTTTTATAATATTGTTTTTCATAATCCACCCCCAAAATTTGTTAAATTAATTATACCAAACATAATATGATATTAAAATTAAATTCTATCTGAGTCTATCTGTATATTAGTCTGCTAAATGTATTAGAAAAGGAATTATTGCCAAAAATGCTGTCAGGATGTGGAGTTTATTGAGCTCCTTCTTATTTAGTCTATATATTAGGCCGATACCTAATGATATAACTACAAGTGCAGTTGTGGCATAACCTGTAATTTGTTGAATAGCAAAAGGATTTGAGGCATTAAAAGTCTGAGAGTAATGAAATAGTAAAATCCCAATGGCTATACTACCAACAGAGCGATGATATTCTAGCAGATACTTAACGATGAAAACAACATAGCTCTTTATAATTTTAGGAACAAGTTTTCTTTTTAGTGATTGAAGACCAAAAAACAATAGGATTTCAAAGCCCATAGCAATAGCAAGGATAGTGCCGGTTGTTTCACCAATGTCTTCACCTCCACCCCCCTTATTTATTGAGGATCCAAAGAACAAGTATATCGATACAAGAGCTAGAATAATTGAACTTATATATAGGATGGCTTTTATTATTGTGTTGAATTTTTTCATGATACTCCTTTGTAGTATTTTGTGAATCTTTAGTCAAATTATATCATACGTTCTAAACAATATTCCACAATTGGGCAATACACTAAGATGCCTTAGTTATCTAATGAAACCTAGAAAACCCAATTAATAAGCAAAACCTTAAAGGAACCTAATTCTTTTTTAGTTTGGTGCAGAAATCAATAATTTTTTGACTATTTTCACTATTAGCATTCTTAAGAGGATCAATGAATCCTATAGTTGCAAGAACAGTACAATCCGATATTTCCTTTTCCAATTGTTTAAAGCATTTTTCTGTTGAGCCGCCGGAACATGTTGCAAACATGGCTACTTTTTTACCTGTTAATTTAGTTTTCTTTATAAATGAACGAAGCGGTGGTGTAAATGTACCTGCCCAAATAGGTGTTCCCAATATAACTAAATCGTAAATATCGGGATCAAACTTAAATGATTCCAGCTTAGGAGTCTCCTTAAAAGTTGTGCTTTTACCTCCCCAAAAGTACTTGCTTACTTTGCCTGTTGGATATTCTTTTACTGGTATTAATTGTATTATATCTGCATCTAGTTCTTTGGAAATTTCTTCTGCGATATATTTTGTATTACCTTCAAGTGAAAAATAAATTACTGCAGTTTTCATATACTTCCTCTTTTCTCCAGTTATCTGGATTTTTCTTTACTGCGCTTATCGTTAATGATGTCCATATGTTCTCCGGTAATAAGGTTTACGTTATTTGCCTTGGCCCACTGCACACAGCCTTTTAAAGCAGTTGGCAGGAAGATGCGAGGTACCTTTAGTAGTTTCATACAAGCTTCATCAGTAAATTTTACAGTATCATCAGCTCGATCTGCTGCATACTTAACTGATGACAGACTCGCCTCTCGCTTGGCTAGAGGCACTGTTCTTGGTCGCTTAAAGGGAGTATACCAGAAGGACTTGCTATCACGATAACCGTAGTCCACTGGAACTGAAGGAAAGTCCGATGCCTTTACTCCATTGATGATAGCCTTATAGTAACGCTCTTTCATAAGTATCTTGTCGACTCGCAGGATAAAATGAGCTCCATATTGACTGGTTATTCCGTTGAAGTCATGATATGGTCCAGGGTAGCCGTCAAGGAGACCTGGTTTATCGTTTTGAGCGTTGTCAAGTTCACTCATCCAGGTACATTCCATTACCTGATAGGCTTCTTTGATAACCTTGGGGAACTTTTCCCCAGGGTGTTCGCTGGTCATCTGTCCATCTTCGAGTGTAAAGATGCTGTTTTTCATTTTCTCTTCGGGCTTATCTCCAGGAAAGCCAAGTCGCACAGTTTCTTTGAAGTATTTTTTTTCATCGGTGATGAAGTTTAAAGCACATTTTCCATATTGTAATAGGTGCTGAGCGGTGTTTGAGGAATTACGAGTGCATAGTAGCATGGCATAATAATCCCGTCCTGCAATGTAATAGGGCTGAATTAATGAATATGGTCCAAGAGAGGTTTCTCCTTCAGCTGTAAGTGTGCTTATCATGACTGTAGGCATTGGAAAGAAGGCTGATGTCTGATAGAAATTGTCTACTATCCGAAGGTTCTTAAAACTGCTCATTAGTTTTCTCCTATCTTATCTTTTTTAAGAAAGACGAATTTGAATATAATCCAAGCAACTATTGTTGTTATTGCAGCAAGTATAGTTGGTAGATTAATATTAATCGAAGTAATGAAACCTGCAATAATGGCTGGTATAGCCTGTGCCATAGATTGTACTGACTGGTTTATTCCCAAGATTTCTCCTTGGTCCTTTTCACTTGCCAAGTTGGAAACAATTGTTGTAGTATTTGGCTGGGTCAATCCTTGGAATATTGCTATAAACGGAATTATTAAAAATAGCCAAATCGCTTTGTCAGGTATTAGTAAAAAAGGGAATGTTAAAGCTAGCAATATTATGGAATATTTCATAATATTCTCTGGTGAGAACTTATTGGAAAGTGGTCTTAAAATTAAACCCTGGGTGATGGCAATCCATAAGCCCATATAGGCAAAAAAATCACCAATATTAGATTGAGTAAAATTGAATTTACCAATCAAAAGCACCTGGAAGAACTGGGTAAAAAAGTTGAAACCAATAGCTAAGAGAAAACCTACAAGGAACATTATTTTCAAGTCTTTTCTGGTGAAAGCTTTTTTTAGATTTCTCGCCCCTGTAAGTAAGCTTATTTTTATTTGTTTTTTTATTGCTAGTGTTTCTGGGAATTTTAATACTACTAATATGATGTTTAGTATGCTAAGGGCCATTGCTAAATAGAAGGGTGTTGCATAAGTGAACCAGGAGACTATGCCTGGGTCGGATATTTTCCCTCCGATGTATGGTCCTAGAATAAATCCAAGACCGAAGGCCATTCCTATGAAGCCAAAGTTTTTGGCTTTGTTTTTCTCATCGCTGATGTCTGCTATTGTTGATTGGGCAATGGCAATGTTGCCACCTGTCAGGCCATCAATTAAGCGACCAATAAATAGTAAGTATATGTCTTTTTGTAGGATACCTATAGCAAAGATCAGATAGCCTATAAAGGTTCCAAATAGTGATATTATTAGTATTTTCTTTCTGCCTTTTTGGTCTGCTAAGGCTCCTAGTATAGGTGCGCTAAAGAATTGTGCTAGTGGGTATGAGGCAACTAGAAAGCCATATATTATTGTTCTGGTGGTGTATGTTGTTAGTATTGGTAGTACTCCCCCCATTGGGTCAAGGAGAACTGCCGGGAGTATTGGTATTACGATACCGAGTCCTAACAAGTCCAGGAATATTGTAAAGAATATTGGTAGTATGGCGTATTTGTTTTTTTGTTTCATTTTTTCTCCTTCTGGTCTCTATTTCTATTTTATTTCCTATTTAAATGCTAATTTAAATTTTTTAGTCTACTTTAAGGTTTTCTATCATCTTTTGTAGGGTGTTTTTTGTGATATTTTGTTCCTCTATTTTTATGTCTTTTAGCATTTGTTTGTTTATTGATTGGAGGTCTTTTTGTAGTTTTGTTAGTTCTTGTTGGCCATGTTGTGTTAGTTGTATTATATTTTTTCTCGCATCATTTTCTGATATTTCTATTGTTATGTATTTTTCTTCGTTTAGTTTTTGTAGGCTTCTGCAAATGTTGCTTTTGTCTAGTAGTATTTCTTTTGTTATTTTTTCTTGTGTTACTTGGCCGTTGGTTTCTAGTTTTTTGATTGTCATTAGGGTTTGTAGTTGTCCGTTGCTCATTTTTTCATCTTTTAGTAGTGTATCTATTTGTTTTGATAGTTCTTTGTTTAGTTTGTATATCAGGTCTCCGATGTGTGTTATTTTCATTGTTTTCACCTCTCATCTGCATTATATCACAATTAGTTGCGTTCGCAACTGTTTTTATTGAAACAAAAAGCAGCCATTATGGCTGCTTAAGTATTTTTATTCCTTTATATTTAGTTTATTTATGTAATTGTAAGGTGTATTGACTGCCATAGCAAGTACTAGCATGAGTACTAATAGTTCATTATTAGGATTAGCAAAGTTGATGACATAAGTATCCCCAAAATCGAAAACTCTTTGTGAGATTTTTGCTATCTGTTCATTCTTATTACATATTTTGTATTTCCATCCTAAAATATTTCCTTCAATTTGCCATCCATTTAAGTCTACTTCGTATTTCTGCTTGGCAAAAGCCCATTTTGATTTTACTTTTCCAATCTTTTTTCCATCAATTTCTAATATGAAATCTACAGGTTTCGATTCAAAGGAAAAAGGTAAGCGCCAAGAAATGATTTTTTCTTTCACAGAAGCAATTTTTCTACCCTTATCATCTAAAATTATAAGGTTGGGCTTAATTGAAATAAGGTCTCCTTTAACTGTGTATTTTATGTTTTGGTATTCATCATAAACATCAAATTTTTCTTTCCATGTAATTTGTTTTCGTCGAATCACTAGAACCTCTATACCAGATTTTTTATCAAATTCCCTCTTAATTTTTTCTTCGTTCTTTATTTCAATTTTTTCAATTACTGATAATACCTTATCGACTACAACAATCTTCAGTATTTCATCTAAAAACCCCATTAGTTCCCGTTCTTTCTTATAGTTAATCATTCACTATACTTTATTTTCCTGTGACCATTTGTTTATTGTATCAATTATCTTGTTTATAGCTTCTTTTGTAGTATCATACCTATCGGAGATACTTTGGTCAGTTTCGTTCATGTATAGTCTTCTATTAACTTCTATCATGACTGATATTACTCTTTTATCTTTTCTATAAAGTTCTAGTGGTACTATGGTTCCTGCATATGGTTTGTTTCGTTCTATTGTGTAGCCTATTTCCTCGATGCAGTTAGTAATACTATTGACCAGTGGCTCTGGTGTATGGTAATTGTCTGTACCTATGCAGAAGTCTGGTCTTTCCCTATTTTGGTCTGGTTCACCTGGGAATGGTATTGAAGGAAATGAGTGTGCATCTATTATTATGCAGTTACCTTTATTCTCAATTATACTAATAACCTCTTCTAGTAGTTTCTTGTGGTGTGGTTTGTAGTATTTTTCTATTATTTCTTCTCGCAGTGTTTCATTGGCTAATCGTAGTGTCTCACCATATGGTCCTTTTGTGTAGACTACTCCCATGCCGTATTTTGCCATTATTTCGTCTTGGTCGTTTTCATATCTTTCTACATCACAAAGTAGTCTGCTTACATTGAATATTATTTTGTTTTGATGTTCTGGGTGGTCGTATAGGTCCTGGGTTTGGTAGTCTGTTAGTGCTATGATGTTCTTCCTTATTGTTTTAGCATCGGCAGTAAAGCTGTTCTTGTATTCTTTTGGAATGTTCATTGAACTGTGGGGTATGTGTATTAGCATTTTAGAACTCATTACTACACCTCCTTTATTCCTTAACGATATAACAATAACACAAAAAACTCCCTAAGGAGTTTTTTTGTGTATTGTCTCCTTATCGTTGTTAGCTGTACCACCTTTCTTTTTCGCAGGTTGGTGTGAGGTTGCTGAGCTAACTCTCTACCTCATCTCTTGATAATTCAATTATTTCATTTATCTTAAAATGTCCTATCTTCAATTACTATTTTATAGATTCCATATACCATTTCTGGTTGTCACCATAATGGGAAGTCCATTGAATAACGTTGACTCCCATATCCTTGCCACCACCATAGACATCTAGAAGAAATTTAGTCCCGCTCTCTTCAGCAAGTCTTGACATTAAGGATACAGTACCATCATCATTTGCTATTATTTTCCATTGTTGGTTGATTCCACCATGGTATGGCCATTGGATGACTCTGTTTCCAATTTCTGTTCCACCATTGTAGACATCAATGGACAATCCAGATAGCATTGACGTTATCTTATAGTAGCCATTATTTAGGGCTTCAAATTTCCATTGTTGATTAATCCCACCATGAAGAGTCCATTGAATAATATTTACCCCTTGGTCTGAGCCTCCATTAAATACGTCCATTACCAGGTTACTGTTCTTGGATCTTATATTATAGACTCCACTGTAATCTTGTTCCCATTTGGCATATAGGGTTAAATCGGTTTCTGACATTTTATCTTTAGTGAAATTCCATCTTTGTGTCAGTTCAGTATCTTTATACCAGCCTGCGAAGATTAAGTCTTCTTTTGTAGGTATAGTTGGTTCTGTTAGGAGTACTCCTGGTAAATGATTGCTATCTGCTATTGTGCTTCCACCATTTACTTCATACTTTAATGTGTGTTCTTCCACTGGTTGTAGGTACCATTTCTGGTTATCCATACCATGGGATGTCCACTGGATTACATTTACACCTTCGGTCATACCACCATTAAATACATCCAATGCGTAATTAGTACCATTTTCAACACTTAACCTTGATATGAAAGTAATTGTTCCATCAGAGTTTTCAATTAATTTCCATTGTTGGTTATTGCCACCATGATATGGCCACTGAATCACCCGATTGCCATTACTGGCTCCTGCATTGTATACGTCCATAGCCATTCCTGATAGTTGAGATGTTATCTTATAGTAACCATTTTCTAATCGTTCAAATTTCCATTGTTGATTAACACCACCATTTGATGGCCATTGTATTACATTGTTACCCTTTTCTTTTCCAGCATTGTATACATCCATTAGTAGATTGCTTTTCTTTGATTTTATATTGTATAAACCAGAATAATCTTTCTGTTCACGAGTAATATTAATGGTATAAGTTTTCTTAGTTATTCCATCCTGAGCTGTTACCTCTATATTAATAATGTTAGTACCCACAGATAGATTAATAATCTCAGACTCAGTTCCACTTTCCACTAAAATGCCATTTATTTTAATTACTGCATCTGATTGACTTAGTGTTGGAGTAACCTTAATATTGTCAATATTATTCTCAACAAGGGTCTCGTAGCTAATTATATCAGTGGAGAAACCTGGACTTAATATTCCATTATTTAGGGTAAGGTTCAATAGTGTTGAATCATTAGATGGTGCTCTTGTCACTGATATAGTATAAGTCAATGAAGTAGTACCATCCTGAGCCGTAACTATAACTTCAATGGTGTTAATGCCTACACTTAAGGCTATGCTTTCAGATGAACTACCACTAGATACAGTTTTATTATTAATCTTTATAGTTGCTTCTGTATGGCTGCCGTAAGGGGTAATTTTAATGTTGCTAATACTATTTGACACGTTAGCTGTGTAGAAAGTTATTCCCGAATAGAAAGATGGGGAAATAATTCCGTAATCCAATAATATATTAGTCAGTTTTGCATCAGAAGATCCTGCTGCTCGTGTCACGTTAATAGTATATTTTTTCAAAGTGGTTCCATCCTCTGCTGTTACCACAACAGAAATCTTGTTAGTTCCTACATTTAAATCGATACCATCTGAAGCATCCCCGCTAGAAACCAAAGCTTCATTAATCTTTACTGTAGCTCCGGCCTGAGTAGCAGTTGGGGTTACTGAGATATTATTTATATTAAAACCAACTTCCACGTTATAAATTTCATTGTTAGATGTGAATGTAGGCCCTAGCACACCTTCACTAATTTCTAGGTTGCTTAAACTTGCATCTGATTCAGTCTTCCATAGAACTACTGAATGGCTTCCTCCAGCTGATATGGCCTTTACTCCAAAAAGTATAGTTGGGGCTGTTGTTCCTCCAATTGTATTCAATCCCCATGATACTATAGTTCCATCACTTCTTAATGCAACAGTATGCCAACCACCTGCATCAATTGCTGTCACCTCTGCTAGCCCAGCAGGAACTGTTGAAATTCCACCTGAATTATATCCCCAAGCAACAACTGTTCCATCACTCTTTAGAGCAACAGAATGCTGATATCCTGCATCAATCGCTATGACGTCGGAAAGCCCTACTGGTACATTGCATTGTTTGTTACTATTATTACCCCAAGCCACAACTGTACCATCATTCTTCAATGCTAATGTGTGGCTACCGCCTGCTGCAATAGCTTCAATTCCACTTAAGCCTTCTGGCACTGTTGTTTGCCCTTTATCATTTTCACCACCTGCTATAACTGTACCATCACTTTTTAATGCGACAGTATGATAACCACCGGCAGCTATAGCAATTATATTAGTTAAAGCAGAAACTGAAGTCTGTCCATAGAAATTATTTCCCCAAGCTGATACTGTACCGTCATTTTTCAATGCGACAGTATGCCAAATACCTGTAGAAATAGCTATTACATCGGTTAATCCTGATGGTACAGAAGTCTGTCCTCTATCGTTTATACCCCATGCTACAACTGTCCCATCATTTTTCAATCCTACAGTAAATGCCTCTCCTGCACTAATAGCTATAGTATTTATAAAACCTTTCGGGATATTTGTCTGCCCCTTATCATTCAAACCCCAAGCATCTACCGTGCCATCGTTCTTTAGTGCAATAGAAAATCCATCATTATAACCACCGCCTGCACTTATCTCTGAAACGTCTGAGAGTAAGGGAGGAACTGTGGTTTGTCCATTATTATTGGACCCCCATGCTATGACCTTACCATCCATTTTTAATGCTAATGTAAAATTAGCACCAGCTGATATCGCGATCACATCTTTAAGCCCTGCTGGAACTGTTATTTGATTTGATAAATTATATCCCCATGTAACCACAGTTCCATCACTTTTTAAAGCAGCTGTATGATTATATCCCGCTGAAATTGCTGTCACACCACTAAGTCCCACTGGAACAGTTGTTTTGCCGTATGAGCCATCTCCCCAGGTAACAACTGTGCCATCACTCTTTAGTGCTACTGTATAATCATATCCTGCAGATATTGCAGTCACATCACTTAAGCCGGTTGGTATTGTAGTTTGTCCAAAATCATTATCACCCCATGCGATTACAGTACCGTCATTTCTTAATGCTACTGTATGTGTAGCCCCTGCATCAATTGCAACTACATTTGATAGACCAATTGGGATAGTCAACTCTCCCCAAGCATTAGATCCCCAAGCAACTAAAGTTCCATCACTTTTCAGAGCTATTGTATTGTAATAACCTGAAGAAATAGCCGTTACATTGCTTAAATTTTCTGGAACCACAGTCTGGTTTGAACTGGAATACCCCCAAGAAATTACTGTTCCATCACTTTTTAATGCAGAAGCATGATATAATCCAGCAGAAACCTCAATAATCTCTTTATTTTCAGGTGGTGATTCTGCCTGACCAGATGTATTGTTTCCCCATCCTGTAAACTGTAGTCCTGATGGCTCTGCTTTAGCAAATAATGGCATGCTTACCATAATAGCTAATATTAATGTTATAAGTAGCAATAAGCTAATAATTTTTGTTTTTTTACTTTTCCGATTCATAAATTATCTCCTTTTCTACTTTTTTTGCTTGATATATTCAACCTACTTGAAATTATTGTATTTTCTATAATTTGTATGCATTTGATATCTAAATATTTCATAATTAATTTCTAAGTATTTATTTCAAGAGCCTATAATTATTTTAGTAATATCATAGCATTAAATATTTTCTCTTCTAAATTTTTTTGTTGTGAAGCTGTTAATAAATTAGATATGCGAATTACCATTGTTCCTACCACCCTATGTGAACCAGAACTAAATATTCCACCATCAAATATTGCCAAATATTCATTTCTTTTTATTGCATCTTCTTCATTTGCATAAACTTCAATTGAACCACCCGCATTAGTTCCTTTATCAATAAGATTGCTTCCATAAATTTCACTTTGATTTATATTTTTACTTTCAAAATATACAGTAGCAGTATATCCACCAGCTTTGTTTAATTTTCCGTTTGGATCATTATCTTCGGTCACCGCTTGTACATATGTAATTTCATCTATAGTTTTCAATCTCTCAATAACAAATTCTTCTTTAGGATTGTTTAACTGTTTAAATTGTTTAATACTCATATCCAAAACAGTAAATATTTCATTCAATTCTTTAATAGCAACTGTATTGTCTACCGGATCACTCAATTCCTTGGTTACAACGATAATATCATCGGTTTTATCCGGCATATTTTTAATTATAATTTTTGAAACCTCAGCCTTTTGAATTATATCTTTGGCTGTTACTATAATATTTACATCCAGTGGTTTTTCATTAGAATCTATTAGTGCTTGTAATTTCAAAGTTGTCTTGTCAATTTCGGTATTTTTCTTTTCAATAAGCTCAACTGCACTATTATATTCTTTTATTGCAATGTTACGAGGTCTTTGAAAGTTAAAGTACCAAATAGTAACACCAATGATTATTATTGCTGCCATAACTGCGGTCAGAATTAAGATTTTCTTGTTTTTCATTAGAACTCCTCTTTAGCATCCATATATTTTTCATACATTACTAAGCGCAGAGCTTCAGAAGTATAATTAATATGATGCTAATTTTAATTTATATATTATTTAAATAATACTATATAAATTATTATAAAACTATAATATTTCAATATTATTTACTACAATCACTATACATATTCACCAAAGTACAATCCTTTGGACGCTAGATACAAAACACCCTGACATTTTTTTTGTCAGGGTGTTACTTTTATAATCAGTAAAGAATTTATGATTCAATTTTTTCTTTCTTTATTTGTTCAATTCCTTTTTTACTTCAAGAATTGTCTTGTCATCTATGCAACATATAACAGCACTACTTTTTCTTGTTGCCTTTATAGCTCATCATGCCACCTTTGACATTTATAGCCTTATATCCTAATTTGACTAAGTGTTTGCAAGCACTTGAACTTCGAGCTCCAGTATGGCATATGATATAGTAGGTTTCTTCTTTTTTTAGATATTTGTCAGGGTTACTGGTTAAAGTATTTAGTGGTATATTCTTAGTTGACTTTAACATTCCTCTATCACATTCGTATTTTTCCCTAACATCAATGATATTAGACTTTCCAATCAATGGATCTATTTCATTGACATTAATGCTGTCTATTTTTGTTCCAAAACCAAACATGTTTTACCTCTTTCATATTGAATGTATTTCATAATCTGTTGTTAAGTATATCGGTTTTGATTTAATTTTCTGTGATTTAGTTACTTATTGAGGCACTAATCCTTATCAGATCTTATTTTCTTATTAAAATATCAGTGTATTTTTCTATTAATTCATTAAACTGCTCATCATCAAAAGCATAATCTCCTGTGTTCTTATACCATCCATCCTGGTAATACCCTGATCCATAATCACTAATTATTTCATAATCACCATTCTTATAGGTTATCTTAAAGGCCATTGCATTTGGAAATAGACTTGCTGGATCTGTATATATTTTATTGCATTCTACGTTTTTTAGATCTTTAATAAAAGTACTGATTTGATCTGATGGTATTTCATTAAATACTATGTGCTTATTTTTATTTACAAAAGTAATGTATTCTATCTTATCGATTTTATCACTTGGTTGTATAAACTTGTAATCAGTAGGACCCATAAACAGCAGATCAATAATCATAAAAATTAATATAAGTCTCAAAATTAATCTTATCATACATACACCTCGACTATTCTAAAGTTAATATTTCTTATTATGCAAATTTATTCTTCTTGTGATCCAACATTTTCTTTATCAAAAAGTAGTTTGCTAAAATCACCAATGTCACCAAAGTATTGATTTTTCATATATACTCCTTTTATCGTTTAATATACCATTTTGCATTCACTTCTAATTATGCATTCACTACAATTCGGGTTTTGAGGCTTACACCAAGTTCGACCTATTTCCCAACAAGAGAAATCAATAATTCCTGGAAAATCAGGATTTAATTCCCTAGCCTTATATATAACTGAATCCAATCCACTATCAACACTTACCAGACCTATCCTTTTCATCACACGCTTGATATGAACATCAGGTGATATATCAATTGAATAATAATCTGAAAAAGGTATCTTGAACTGTCGAGCAAGTATATTAGCCGACATTGTAGCTATTTTCTTACCACAGCCCTTAAACTGTAAGAAATCATAAACTACCTTGGCACTACTTGGGCTATTACTCCATATGCGGGAAACATCCCTGTCATATTTGTTCTTAATATCTTGAATACCTGAATAAAAAATATCAGCCATTGTATCATTGAATCTATGTAGAGAATTAGTATTAAATATATTCTTATATTCATATAAGGATATTCTTTCTAGTTCAGTCATATCAAAGTTACCAATAATGGTTTTTATCTTATATGGAATCGCCCAGGCTCGTTCGGCATTTATCTGACGATCCATTAAGCAAGCCATTACATAAGCATGAGGAATATTCTCAATATCGTTAAGAAAATCGTTCTGAACTTGGTCATCTACAAGATGTACAGAATGACGTTCTGGATTTTTAAATCTTTCCTTGCCTAAGGTTACTAGTATATGATCTGACATATTTACTCCTCTTTCTGATATTCATACAACTTGAAGATTTCGTATTTTCACATAAATATTCATTATATTTTCAAATACTAAACTCCTTCTCCGATTTGTTTTTCCATATACTCTTCTCTTATTTGAGAAAGTGTTTTACCACTTTCTTTTTGGATGGCAAAGCATAAGTCTGAATACTTGACCAACCATAAAGATTCTTTAACCAAACTTGATGAGAAAATTCTTTACCGAATACATTAACATTACGTTTTTCTAGTAAAGTAGCTTCATCATTCTTACCTTTAGCTACTATTATGTCTCCTGGTTTAACTGCTCCCCATTCGAGTAAAGCATTAATCTTTGGTAAGCTTTTCCTTATAATGGAACTGTTAAACTATATTAAGTATAGTTGTAAATAATTGTTGATTTACTTCTTCATCAAATTTTCTACGTCATTAATGAAAAAAGATAGCATATCACCTTGCTTAAGTCTTCTTCCTAATCCAACATCTTTTCGGATTTCATATATAATATCCTCAAGTAGTATCAGCGTTTCAGTTCCCCCATGATTAATAGATTGTCTTCTGTATTTTAGCCACTTTTTTACTACACGATTTGATCCCCATAAAGTCAATCCTTTAGAAAACTCTGTAACCATTTTAATCATCTCATCTTCTGTCATTTTTTGTTGACCAGTTTTTTTAGTATCTTCCATAATTTTATAAATCATAGAAATAAACTGTTCATAAGGTTTTTCTCTCTTATCAAACAAGTATTTTTTTCTGTTATACCTGAATTCTAATATTTTCGTAACTAGTAACCCGATAATTGATACTGTACCAGATATCATTGCTACAATGACAAACTTATCAGTATTGCTAACGAAATTTTGTAGGAATGAACCTATCGCTTTTATGCCTACTCCAAGATAAATAATTGCTGTCCAGATGAACCAACCAGCAAATACTGCAATTATTATAAAAAATAGTATTGCAATTATCATATTTATGTTTGGGTGTCTCTCTGCAAATGTTTTTTTGTTTTCCATATCCGCTGGTACTCCTTAATAATTAAAACTTCTTTCAAATTATTCTTGTTACAATAATTCTTATTATGCTGTCCTTTTTCTCTATGACTTTTATTTATTTTATGTTTAGCTAAAATTATTAGCTATTATTATTTGCCATCTCTAACATATCATTTACACCATAATAATTGTTAAGATGAGCATACCTGTATCTGCCAATTCTATTCGAAAATTGTGCTTTTTCATTGTTAAAATCGATGAATTCCTTAAGAAACATCTTATTATCACAGAAATGTATTTTAGTCGATTTCCAAATTCTGTGATTCCAAGTCCATATTTTTTCGTCTATTTCGCCTTCCATAGGTTGAATAAAAAATTTTCTGCATTTGATAATATCCATAATTTTATTACTGAAATACATTGATCTATTAAAAGATAAATCGTGAAATAAACTTTCTAATACTTCTGTATCAAATAAATTGTCATTTATTGTTGATTCTAATTCAATAAACTTATATAGATAATATCTTTCACTTATTTTATTATTGATTTTTATAATAATTGGAATTAAGAACTTATGTTTATCAACACCATAAAAAATAAAATCATCGACTAATAGATCTACAAGACTCTTATTAGTTATACTTATGTTTTCGATATGTGTGTCAATAGTTGTATTAATTTTAACTAAATCTAACTTATGGTCTAACTCAAGAACATCTATATACTCCAATAATCTATTAAAATTTTTTAACCATTCAGATAGAATTATTTTTTCATCCTTTATTTCATTAAATGTTTTTATTTTTAATACTAATTCTTCTTCAGACAAAAAATACATATCGATACTCTCTCTATCATTTGATTTCGAGTTAATACTCTCATAATATCCATTTATGCATTGTATATTAAATAGTATATCGCAATCTAAGTATATATTTATTACATTACTAATAATATCTGTAATTTGATGCCCATTCATAAGATTCAAATATTTTTCTAAAACTATTAATCCTACACTTTTTCTAATTTCTTCACCCGGAAAATATTTTTGAAGCTCTTTCACTACTTCTTCTTGGTCTGGGTCAGCAGAATATTTGTTTTCAACAATTTCTATTACCACTGAAAAAATTATTCTAATCAGTTCTAAAGACTGATTAGAATTTAATTTGCTAAACTCAATACAATCCATCATTTTATTAATAAATAATTGAATTTTATTAAATGTACGTAAATTATCTAATTTATGATCAATTATAAGGTTTTTAACTAATAATTCAAATTCAGCTTCTGAAATTTTATCTTTAAATCCTTTATTGAATAATTTTTCGTAGTCTAGCACTATATAGGGAGCATCAATAGAAAATGCTTTAATTAAACACTCTTTCTCAATAAGTTTTTCTTTAAAACTCTTAAATATTTGTATGTCTTGATCAATTAGTTCCTCTTCATTTACAATCATTAAAGTTTTTACATTATTGATATTTTTCATATTTTCAACTAAACCTAGAATCTCATGCATTTCCATTAGTGGTGATTTACGCTCCAAATCATCAAAAATAAAAATCAATTTATTTTCTATTCCATTTTGATTAGAAATGTATTCAATAATATTATCTTCAACAAATTTAAAGGGCATAGAAATCAATGACCCTAATTGTAGTTTTATATCAGACTGATTAATTTTCTTTTTAGCTTTAAAACTAAAACTTTTAAATATGTTTTTTTTAGACAATTGATAAATAATATCATTGTTTATGTCATCTATGGACTTTTTACCAAATAAAGAAATATAAACACAAATAGGAGATTCTTCTCTCAAAAATTCTTTGACGTAATAAGTTTTGCCAATTCCCCAAGGACCATTTATTAATACACTGTCATAATATTTTCTAAAATCATATTTAAGAAAATCTTTTAATTCATTAGCTTTCATATACTACTCCATAAAAAATACTTATTTTATCTATTCCTCAAATCATTATAAACAACCTCAGCCATCATATTCATCACAAACTTAAGCTTATTCTCATCATTAAATAAATCCATAAAGAAACCATCATTCTCCTCATACCTATTCACAGCAACATCCTTAAACCTCTGCTTATATAAATGATTAAACAAAGACTTATCACTAGACTGAGCAGCATTAACAAGCTTCTCATCACCAGCAAAATCAGCCTTCATCTGATCAAGGACCTTATCCTGTTGAGTAAACTGAGTTCCAAATCTTTCATTCATCTTTTCAATAATAAGAGACAGTTGATCCTTAATTTTTTCCTTAGCTCCAGCTTCACCAGTTATTGGTTCAAGTTCAACTCCACCTTCTAAGACAATATCACCATTAAAGGATTCCTGTAGCTTATAATACTCTAATAACAAATTATCAGATAAATCAATCTTCTCATTACCTTCCTTTGGTATACAGGTTAATAAAAATCTGCAATATTCATAAAATTTCTGCATCTCCAAATCAAACATTCTACTTATTTGAGTAACAAAAGAATATATACGAATAAACCTGGCAAGTATAGTCCTAAACTCATCTTTCTGTTCAACTTTTTCAATAGCCATAAATCTATCCCTGGCAGGTTTAATACAAGCAACTAAAATAGCTTGTAGATCATTATCTTTCTTTGTATATAAAGCTTCATCAAAACGTTCAATCTCGTTTGGTTGATAAACCTGATAATCATCAAGCTTAATCTTCAAATCATAAATAACATTAGGATCTGTTTCACCCTCAAGAATAGAAGCTTCATAATATGGTTCAAATGAAGCCTTTATTTCATCTGCAGTATTCACAAAATCAAGAACGAAGGTATCAGTCTTACCTTTCATGGTTCTGTTCAATCTAGATAGGGTTTGAACAGCCTTGACTCCAGATAATTTCTTATCAACGAACATTGTATGTAATAATGGTTCATCAAAGCCTGTCTGATATTTTTCCGCAACTATTAAAACATTATAGCTATCAGTATGGAAATATTCCTTCAACTGATGTTCTTTAATCATTTGACCATTCTTAGTTGTATTTAATTTTTCCTCGCTATATTCAGCATTATCATCCTTAACAACACCAGAAAATGCCACCAATATATCCATATCGGTGTAACCAGCTTCTTTTATATATCGTCTAAACTCTAATAAATAGCGAACAGCATGTAATCTTGATCCTGTTACCACCATTGCTTTAGCACGTCCATTTATCTTGTTCTTGGTAGTATTTCTAAAGTGTTCAATCATAATAGCTGTCTTTTGAGCTATATTGTGGGGATGCAAAGTTTCATACTTAACTATTTCCTTTGCTGCTCTTCCAGCTTCAACTTCAGGATCATCATTGGCTTTCTTTATTATCTTATAGAACATCTTGTAGGTAGTATAGTTCTTCAAAACATCAAGTATAAAGCCTTCTTCTATTGCCTGTCTCATGGAATAGATATGAAATGCCCTGTACTTTGGTTTTTCACCAATAATTTCACTTGGTAATTTCTCTCCAAACATCTGAAGTGTCTTTTCTTTTGGTGTGGCAGTAAAGGCAAAAAATGATAGATTATCAAGTTTTCCATGAGATGCCATTGCTTCAATCATTTTGTCTTCATAATCCTTATTATTCTTTTCTTCATCTTCTTCTTCTGCTCTAAATTTTTCTAATATTTCTTCAGTATCACCAAGTGCAATTTTAAGTTTCTTGGCAGCTTCTCCTGTCTGACTGGAGTGTGCCTCATCGACAATTATGGCAAACTTTCTTTTTTCACTTGTTACTTCTTTAAAAATGATTGGGAATTTTTGTAAGGTAGTAATTATAATCTGCTTGCCTGCATTTATTGCATCTCTTAAATCTGTTGAGTGTTTCTTGTTATCTATACATTCAACAACACCTAGGACATGGTCAAACTGGTATATAGTTTGTTGTAATTGACTATCTAGAACTTTTCTATCTGTTACAACAATTATTGATTGAAAGATCTTCTCATCATCTTCACTATGTAATCCTGATAAACGATGTGCCAGCCAGGCTATGGAGTTTGATTTTCCACTTCCTGCACTGTGTTGGATTAGGTAGTTCTTTCCTGAACCATTTTCCTTAACATCAGATAATAGTTTTGTGACTACATCGAATTGATGATATCTTGGGAATATCATTGTTTCTTTCTGGTATTTATCACCTTTGTCGTTTATTCTTTCTTCTTTTTGCAGGTGCATATATTTCTGCAAGATTTCCATCAAGCTATCTTTAACTAGCACTTCTTTCCATAGGTATGAGCTTTGATAGTCGTTCTCTACCATAGGATTTCCCTTGCCTCCAACATTCCCGGATCCACCTGATCCTTTATTGAAGGGTAGAAAGTATGTTTTTTCTCCTGCTAGTTGTGTTGTCATGAATACTTCGAATAGGTCTACTGCAAAGTGAACTAATACTCTATTTCTGAATTCGAATATTTTATCCTTACTTGCTCTATCGAACTTGTATTGGTTTATAGCATTCATGGCGGTCTGGCCAGTGAACTGACTTTTTAGTTCCATGCTGACTACTGGTATTCCATTTAAAAACAGCACCATATCTATACTGTTTTCATTTAGTATGGAGTAGTGTAGTTGTCTTGTACAGTGTAGTATGTTTTGTTCGTACTTATTCAAGGCATCTTGGTTCATTGATGTTTCTGGTTTGAAGTATGCGATATAGAATTTTATCCCTCTGTCGTCAATACCTTTTCTTAGTACGCTTAGTAGTCCTCTTGAGGTTATTTCTTTGTCTAGTCTTTTGATTAATGAACTACTTGCTTCACTACCATAGATTCCCTCATACTTTTCCCATTTTTTTGGTTGTGTATTCTTAATAAAAGTCAATAGGGTTTCTTTGTCTATTGCTAGTGCTCTGTCAAATGCTGTTGGATCACCTTTTTGGTATCCTGCTTCATCTATCAGATATTGTTCAATCGCCAGCTCAAAGTTGAGTTCTTTTAGTAGTTCATCAGACATTATTTCACCTCTCGTTTTCCTGTTACGCATTCGTATATTAGGGATTTTTTATATTTTTCTAATTTTTCTATTATACTATTATTCGTGTTTATGTTTTGTTCTATTCCACTACATTTTCTATCTAAATATTCCACTATGTTATTAAGTTCTTTTTCTTTAGGTACAATAACTGTGAAGTTACTTATTTTACTTTGTGATAGTGTTGGTATAGTACCACCAACGATTGATTGTTCTACTTGATAATGACATATTGATGAATTTAAATAATACATAAAGTACTTTTGATTAATTATAAAATCTTTAAATACAATTAACTGTGGGTTAATTGTAGCTTCCATAGGGAGATTAATAACTATAGCAGCTTTACCATATGAGGATCCTGTCTTTACAAATAATATATCACCTTCATTTATTTGAATTTCTGGACTTTCGAAATATTTCCCCCATGTTAAATATGCACATTTATTATATGTAATTTTCATATTATCGATGTTAGATGGGCTTAGTGTAATAGCGCCCTCACCTTCGCTAACTAAATCTTCTTGCGTATATCCTCTAAATCCTATTCTTCCATATATTGTACAAATTTTTTTAATTTTAGTTACTTTGAATCCTGACGGTATTTCACCAATTACCTCTATTCCACTATCTTTCATTGGAACATTCGGATTTAACCCTTTAGTAACTGCTTCTGTAATTACCGATTGCTTATAAGCTTTAAGTTTTTCAATTATTAGTTTTTGTTTTTCTATAGTTTGATCAATTAAAGTACAACGTGAATTCAAATAATTGGCTATCCGCTCTTGTATTTTTATATCAGGATAAGGTATATAGATTTTTTTCATATTGGAATATTTAGTTGACCATAAATCATTTACAATACCATTTCCCCACCTGTAAAATTCATCTGCAAATCCTTCAGATTTGAAAACATAATTATAAAACAAATTATTGATATCTTCTCTAGGTTTCAACACTGTATTAATTAAAGATACAGAACCATTTAATGAAGAAATTCCACATGAACCTCTTCTATCAGAACGACTATTAATTACAAAATCATTTAACTTAACTAATTTTCTGTTATCTCCATCATTACTTTTTGCAGCTGAATCTAATTGTGAAACAATACCTTTTTTTGTAACAGATAATGGCGCATAATCTTTATCGCTAACCTTTTCATTTCTTTCAATATATATGTTACCTATTTTTTTTAATTTCCAACTTTTTGGAATTACACCTATCCACTCAATTCCACTATCCATATATTCGTAAATGCTCATTAAATTTCACCAGCCTTTTTAGTATATATATTAATAATAGAATCTTTTATACCTTCTATTTTCAATATGATTTTATCTTTTTTTTCATCATGAAAAACTGATAATCGCTTTTCAGAAAAATACTTCGCATATTTTAATTTTTTATTATATAATATTGATTTTACTCCATTCGTCATGTAAGCCATAAATCTTTCAGAAGGGGTTAAGTCTGAGAATGTTATATCGTCATAAAAATATTCTTTGCCTACAAGATACTTTTTAATAACTTGATCAAATTTTTCTGAATCAATTAGAACAATAAATACTTGTTTATTACTTATTAAATATTGATTAATAAAATTTTGAAATTTTATACTTGTTATTTCTAAACTATCCATTTTAAGATTAACTTCATTATCAAATAATTCAAATAGACAATATATGTACCAGTTGTATAATGGCATTTCAACTTTATCAATTACTATTGGATTGTCCTTCCCAATAATTAATTTTGCTTCATCACAACCATTGAATATTTTTCCTTCTGTTATATCACCAATTAATTCATCGTCATATTTAGAAAAAAATATTGCTTCATTCATATATAAATAGTTATTTAAAAAGTCTTTAAAATGATTTTCTTTTGTAAATAATCGTACATAGAATTTAGCTTTCTGATCATCTAACATCAAACACCTCAGATAATACACCATTCAATTCTTTCTCTAACTCAAGAATCTCAGCCATTATTTCCCTAGAAGGTCTAGGAGCCTCATACCTATAAAAATACCTAGTAAAAGGAATCTCATAGCCAACCTTAGTCTTACTCTTATCAATCCAAGCATCAGGAGCAAAAGGAATAACTTCCCTATTAAAATACTCCCTAATATCCTCCTTCAAAGGAACATTCTCAGAATCACGCAATGAAGAATCAGCAACAGGCTTACCATTCTTAAGAACCTTATTACCCTTATCATCCAACAAAGGTCTTTCGACCACTATCTTAGAATAACCGAAATCCTCATTATCAAAAATCTTACTAATATCAGACTCCTTGAAATCAGCATAAACATTAGTAATCAACTCAATATACTTTTCAGGAATATCATTACGCTTACTACCCAAAGACTTTCTCCTCTTCTCATATAACTCATTAGCATTAATAAGTTGAACTTTACCTTTTCTATGATTCTTCTTCTTATTTGAAAGAACCCATATATATGTAGCAATCCCAGTATTATAGAATATATCATTTGGTAAAGCTACAATAGCCTCCAATAAATCATTCTCTAGAATATACCTTCTAATCTCAGAAGGACCACTACCAGCATCACCTGTAAACAAAGGAGAACCATTATGAATAATAGCTATCCTACTACCTTGAGGTTTCATTTTTGCTAAAGCAGTTTGCATGAACAATAACTGACCATCGCCAATAGCAGGAAGACCAGCACCAAATCTACCACCAAAGCCTAACTTAGCTTCCGCTTCAACTTTTTGTTTATCATTCTTCCATTCTCTTCCAAATGGAGGATTAGACAATATATAGTCAAAATGCTCACCTGGAAACTTATCATCAGAAAGAGTATTACCATTCTTAATATTATCTGCTGCTGCACACTTAATTAACATATCAGCCTTACAAATAGCATACGTCTGCTCATTTATTTCTTGACCAAAAGATATTAACTCTGCACCACTATTCATACGAGTCAAATAATCAGAAGCAACAGAAAGCATGCCCCCTGTTCCACAAGCGGGATCATATATAGTCTTTGCAATATTAGTGGATAACAGCTCACTATCCTCATAAAATAAAATATTAACCATTAGTTCAATTACTTCTCTAGGAGTATAGTGTTGTCCAGCATCTTCATTATGAGCCTCGGAAAACTTACGAATAATCTCCTCAAAGATATATCCCATCTCAAGATTAGATATCTTATCTGGATGAAGATCAGCCTTTGGAGTAACAAACTCTTGTATAACAATATATAGAAGATTATTATTTGCTAGTCTTGTTATTTGCTTATCAAAATCGAACTTCTCAATAATATTCCTTACATTTTCTGAAAATGAATTAAGATATGATCTAAAGTTAGCTTCTATATTGTCTGGTGCATCTAATAGTTTTCTGAAATCATATTTACTTGTGTTATAGAATGCATAACCTGATTCTTTGCATAAAAAGGTATCTTTCATTGCTACTGATCCTATTTTTTCGTTTTTTGCGAGCACCTTGTCTTTTGTCTCTTCTAGTATACAGTCAAACCTTCTTATTACTGTTAGTGGTAGTATAACTTCACCATACTCGTGTGGTTTGTATACTCCAGTCAATTTATCAGCTATCGCCCAGATTAGATTTGCTTTTTCTTGTATGTTTGAACTTAATCCCATTATTCATTTACTCCTCAATATTACGTTTTATTAACACATTATTTTAATTATATCATTTTCTCAGATTACCGATATAGTATTTTTTACATTTAATATCAATCAGCAATATCAGTTAATAATTGTTCTATGACGTTTTTTGCATATATTCTTTGTAAGCGACTATGATGAGACTGATTGTTATAGTTTCTTAAACAGTTATAACATGAAGTATTTTCATCACAACATTTTTGAGAAACCTTTTTCAATGACCATCTGAGTGAATCAACTACAGCTTTAGAATTCATCAGACTTTTAACATGCCCTGCTCCACCAGGTACATTGTCATACAATAAGATATCATAACTATTTTTTTCTAAATTCAGTTCAAGAATACCATTAATATCATTTCTTTCTATATCAAGTGCATTACTTACACCCTCCAAAAATGCATACAAGAAAGACAAAGCAATTGAATAACTGGTCTTTTCACCTGAACCTAGCAAAGGAATAGTAAACCTTACTACATCTGTTTGAAACTGATGACCTAATCTCAATTTATCTAGAGTTTCATTTGGACAATCATATGCCCTAAAGTTCTTATGCTTTTTAAAAATTTGAGGGTAGATATTTTTCCCTTTAGCTACATCACTATAGCCACAAATAGGGCACATGTGGAAATTTGACTTATTTAAGATCAAAAGATTATCATTCCTGCTGCTCTCTAACTTGATAGTTTTTCCTATATCCATACAATCCTCATCCTTGATTCCCCCACCAAGATATGAGACTTCACCGGAGTAAGACTTTTTTGGTTTCATTCGAGAACTTTCTTTTGTTAAACCAGTCTTGAATCCATTTTTCGGTTCAATATAGTACTCAGCATTATTGGTATCTAATTTTTCACCACAATATTTACAATTAATAGTTACACTACTACTTATATAGACATTAACCTTCTTGCAGTTCGTGCATGTTGAAAAATATCTTTTAGGAAATTCAGTAGCCTTTGGTAATGAAATATACTTAGAGGTATACTTATTGCCATCTGTTATTACTTCAGAATCTGGCGCATACTCTGAAATTGCGATCTTAAGATCTCGACTCAAATTATATTTTTCGTCTACTCTACCATTTTTATAAACTTTAACAATTTTACCATCCTGATATATTTGAAGATCGACAACATTTACTGGAAAACCATACTTTGGAATTATGCTATAATCTGAAAGCGATTCAATAACACCTAATTTATGTAAATTTTCAATCTGCTTTTTATAATAATCAGCTTCAGAATAATTCTCTTCAGATATTGCATTATTTTTAGCTTCTTCGTATTCAGTGGCCATTTGTTGAATAGTATCAATAAAATAGCTCATCTTTTCATCATCACCGTTCATTTCATCAAACCATTTGAAATTATGATACCCTAAATATATTTCCTCAGGTATAATCTTTTCATTAATATATTTATTTAAATCATCTGGATGACTATTTATATAATCTTTTAAAACCTTATATCCATCTTTAAATACTAAGCCATCTATTGTATTAAAATATACTGGATAAGTTCTGAAGAAAGAACCAAGACATGTAGCCATCAAATGTCGAACTACTATTTTATCATTAAATACATTAAAATATGGAGGTCTAATTACTCCCTTTATCATTTTTTCAGGATCGCTAAAATATGTATAATCATGAGAACTATTACTGCAATATGTCAATATATATGCTGCAGTATCCTTGCTTCTCCCTGCTCGTCCAGCTCTTTGAACATAATTTGCAGGTGATGGCGGAATATTTCTCATATATACATTTTCAAGATCACCTATATCAATTCCCATTTCAAAGGTCGTAGAACTACTAAGAATATTAATTTTTTTACTTTTAAAGTCCATTTGATATTCTTTTGCAGTTGAACGGTTGAGTTGTGCTGTATGTTCCTTAATTACAATCCGTTCTATCTTTTTTGTTTTATACTGACTTCTGTAGTAATTATGACCTAAAACCTGATCTGGATCTATCTCAACAAGCATTCCGTCACACTTGTCCTGTGTGCACACATCATGAACATTATGAGGTGTTAGCTTTCCACATTTAGAACACTGATAATAATTCGAATTTTTATAATTCTTTAAAATGTATTTACTGCTATCAATCTGGTATGCCTCTTCTTTATCATGTTTTATCATTAACCTTTCGGTTCCCTCTATTCCCGATATACCAACGGCCAAGCTATTAAATATAATATCCAAAATTTCAGCAGCTTCTTCATTGCTACATTTACAAACCTTTTTTAAATATCTAATAATTTTATTTTCACCGCCCTTAATAGGTAGCAGACTTCTTATTCCTTTTATAGACTTTTGGCAATTGTACATTACATAATTATCAAATCTTCTATATTCCATGTACTCCTTTTTCTCATCAGGAGTTAGTGTAGATTTTATATAACTTACTGCAGGAGTAGTTTTGAAAATATTGAATGCAACTTGTATTATTGTTGCTAAGTCATTTTTATCAATATTATATCTACCAAATGTTTCATGGATATCTTCATCATCAATTCTATCCAATATATCCCTTAGGTCGATAGCAAAATAGAACAATCCTAATCCTTCTCCATCATACGCACCATCTACTCTTAATAAATCTATTAATATTGTTACCCAGGCATTTTTATGGGCTGTCAAATCATTTGAAAATAGATCTTTTGTTTTTATGGTTGAAGATAAATATGATGCTAACTCATCTACAGCTATATCTCGATAATTCTGGTCTTCTATAACATTCCAGATCAATCTTTTGCGAAGCATTCTAACATGATTTGAATCCAAAAAAACAGCAGCAAAACTTGCCTGTTGCCTGCTATCTGAGAAAGCTAGAAATTGTTTTACTTTATCCTGTAATTTTATACTTTCATTCTTATCTTTTAATTTTAAAGATAATTTACCTGTTTTTTCTGTTTTTTCAGAATCATCACCAATAGCTTCAAACAATGTCTGTGCTACTATTGCTGTACCTTCATCTTTTCCTAAGTTAACTGTTTTTACTACCCCTGATCTACCTTTATCTCCACAACATGGACATTGAGTAATATTATTCAAATTCTCTTTATCATCAGTATTTGATTGACCTACCCTATAAATTATTTTATGAAAGGATGTGTCACACGTACATTTTCTAGAATTTAAATTTTTTGAATGGTGTAATGAACCACACTTAACACAAATAACATACTCCTCAAGATTTGATTTATCATACTCATCTTCATTAACAGCATTTTCCATTAGAAAAAAATCAAGTTTTATATATTCATTATTTCCATAATTTTCATATATATCGACCTCTTGATTCTGAAACAAATAGTCTAATTGATCCGTATCATTGTGTTGGATTTTACCTACAATATATGGGGAGCCGCAAAATCTACAGTTTCCTATTTCAAAGGCTTTAAGCCCATCGATATAATTAGTTTTTGTTAGCATTATTTTAGGATCTTCACTTAAATTAATATATGCACCTGACAACGGACGAACAAAAGAATGATATTTCAAATCGAATAAACCAATATTATTCTTCTCTGCCAGATTAATTAAATCAATAAGGGCAATTAACTCTAAATCAGAAACATACGAATTCAAGCCATCAAGTATTGTACCGATTGTCTTACATCCATCTTTCAATATACTGTAGATATCATAGACATTATTATCACTAGATAGTAATTCAAATAAATATTCTTTAAAATCTTCAAATTCTATTTTCTTGTAACTATCACCAATAGACTTAACTACCCCATAATCCTTTATATTTTCTTTAATTCTTATATAATCACTACCAGTAATTCTGTAATCCAAATCATCTTTTTTTAAAGGAATTCTTTTCGAGAAAATAATATCCTGTACATCAAAACTAGCGGAAGTAAGATTTTTTGCAAATTCAATAATCTCATTTTCAGATTTGCCTTTTTCTCCTAAAGTTGCACTAGTTAAAATAAAGCTTGGTTTTTCTGGAGCAAGTCCGGTCAATCGCCTCATAAGCATAGATAACTCAATTCCCTTTGCACCACTATATGTATGAGCCTCATCAAGAACGACATATTTCCAGTTTTTAAGACGAGCAGGAACAAAAATCGCATAATCATTAGGTCTAATTAATAAGTATTCCAGCATTGAATAATTTGTAAACAAAAGATGAGGAGGATTTTCTCTAATCTCCTCCCTTGATACTAATTCATTGTCTGGAATTACTAATCCATTATCTTCGCCATATTTTTTTCTGTAATTGGCTGGTACACTTTCTTTTGTATCTCCTGTAAAAAAACCATATTTTATTTCTGGACAATCTAATAGGATTTTTCGCAATCTGTCCATTTGATCGTTTACCAATGCGTTCATCGGATAAAGGAAAATTGCTCTTATACCAACATCTTTATTCCCCTTTTCAATTTCTGACAAAAGATCATTTAATATTGGGTATAAGAAACTTTCAGTTTTACCTGAACCAGTACCTGTTGTGATGATAGCACTTCTGCCACTACCAATATTTCTCAACGATTCTTCCTGATGTGAATATAATGGTCTTTCAAAATTTATATCACTTAATTTTGAAAATGATTTGCATACTAAACCTTCATTCATCAAACCATCTAAAGACTTACCTCTTTTAAAAGGTAAATTAAGATCAACGTAAGGCCCCTTAAAAAGCTCTTCTTGATCCAATTGATTTTCAAATAACTTCTGTAGTTTACCTTTACCAAATTGAAAGGATGAACGTAAATATTCCTTAAAGCGGTTATTAATATATTGTGATCTTTCTATTGGATTCAATTTTTTCAAGATATCTTCACTCCATTCATATCAATAGTGTATAAAAATATATCCGGTGCCTTTTTATCATCAAGAGTGTTCATAATTCCATGATGTTCAAAATCCATTAACAATCCATCTCTTTCATTTGTTATATATAAATCCATAGTATTATCAATAACTTCACTGCAAATCTCTATTTCAACAGGATTAATATTTTCCAACTTAAAGTTACCGCTTTCAGATTTTACTATTATCTCTCCAAGAAATAAATCATCTGACAATTTCTCAGAAAAGTTTACAAACATTTTATTAAATCTATATGATTTTTCAACAAAATCACCCCTAATTGTTTGATTAAAATAAACTTCATCTATTTTAAAAGAACGGTTAATGAACTCATCTCGTGCATATAAAACTTTTTCATATTTTTTTAGAAAATTATATTTATTTAAAGACAGACCTTTTGGTTTCTCATAAAAACAAATATTATATTTTTGGAATGAGGAGAGATTAGATACTTTTTCTGTGTCCCCATTTTGTAGGAATCCACTCTTATATAAAGTTTCATCATCAATATTTGTGACTTCGAAAAACACATTGCCTTTGCCATGAAATTTTGCTGTTACAACTAATGAGGAACTGTGAGAATCAAAAAACAATTCTGTCTCATCTTCATTTAGTATACATTTGTTATAACAAAATATAGTTTTATGTACTCTGCCATTACTAGTTAAGACTAACATTAAATAGTCATAAGATGTTTTATATGATGCTATAAAGCCTATAGCTACTTTTGAAAAAACATCATAATTTTTCAGTTTTATCTCATCTTGCAAAATGTTTCCTTTATTTGAATATATCACTAGGCCATCAATACCTTTTCCATATATATCAAGAACCGAATCATTTGAGATATCATCAATCCAGATATCATCTGACATTGGTATCCAATTGCCATTATTTATTCTATAAATATCAAATGAAAATGGAATACAATATGAATAAACACTTCTTTTATATTCAAACTTTATATCATTTTCATTAAAATCATAAATATTTATATCATGGTTTAAAGGATTGACATTCAAATCTGTCTTAACTGAAACCATGTATGTCTTATCATCTAATTTTAATTCATCTATTTTTAGACCTGGATCATAAGCTACTTCAAAATTAAATAATCTACTGTTCTTACCATCAATAATCTGGTTAACAGAAATAAAATATATTCCAGCATCTTTAATATCAAAATCAACAATATATTTTAAGACACCTGTTTTTTCAATAACAGTATTATGGAAATCTGTAAGCTTTTTTTTAATACCATTTATTTCAATATCATGTTGTGCAGAACAATTAGTACTCTCGAATACTAAAAAACTTAAACTTTTATATATATTAATTTTCAAACCATCATCCTGACGAACTAAGTAATGACCTTCAAATTTTTCACCAAAAACTCCTGGTTTTTCGAGGGATGAAAAATTAAATATTGTTTCTTCTATGAAATAAACATCTTCATATTTAATATTCTGATTAGCAAGTTTGTAATTCTCGCTTTCATAAAATGGAGTTATTTTCTCATGGTTGTTATAGTAACAAAAAATAACCATACCCTCATAATCTGTATTATTCTTAATCTCATATCTATCTGAATTGAATACTATTAGATTTCTGTATAATTTGTCTTTACTATCATATATAGTTTCATCCCCAGCCATTAATCTGTAATTTAATTGGCTAAGAGGCTTTACTAATTTAATTTTTTCAAAACTGACCTGATAACCCCCAATAATCTCACGTATATCAGGTTGACTATTTTCATAGATTATTTGGTCTCCATTAGTTACAACCACACGAATATCCCAATAGTTATATCGAGACTTAATTTTATGAATTGGTGGTAACAAATAAACTTGGTTTCCATCAAGAATTAATTTTGGTTCCCAACGAGAACGCATCTGTGATTTGGAACGCAAACTGCCATCTCTTTTATCATCAGCTTCAATTGTACTTGCCCATCTTTCAAAACCTTTAGCTAAATAAGAATTATTAGTTATTAGATTTTTATTCCAAATTCTATTATCTATTAGTTTAGCTACAATTGTACTTAATTGAATAACTGAATCAAGATATTTTGCTTCCGCAATTAGTTTTTTTGTTGACTGAATTAATTTGTAGGTCTTTTGTGTAACATTCAGCTGAATATCATCACCATCTGATGACATTTTATTACGAAGTCCCTCATAAACAAACTTAAAATCATCGTATGGATCTTCTGGTAGATCATAATCAAAGTTTAATTTATAGATATCATATATAAATTCAAAAAAAGCACCTAGAAAATTTCTTGGTACTATTGAATTTGATAAAACAACATCAATGATTCTATTTCTGCTCGCAATTTCTTCATTTGTTCTATATCTGTTTAGTATTGATCTTATCATTCCCTCAATTTTCTGATTAGAAAATTTATTATACAATTCAACATATGTTTTTTCCACGTTGCCATAATAATTTCCATTATAATCAAGCATAGCAATTAAAACTAAAGAAATAACAACTATTTCAGAATCTTTTGGATATCCTCCGCTATATGAATTCAAGACCGATGCAAGTTGCGATTCTGCCCTGAAATGTATTTCTTTTAATGTATTTTCATTATCCAAAATATCTATTAAATCAATCCCAATATTTTTCTTTTCTTTAACCTGTTTACGTAGATAATCTAACTTAATTTTTATCTGTGATTCACCAATTTTTGCTGAGAGCATATTTAGAAGTTTTTGTTGTTCATCAAAAGTAATTATCCCATCTTCAAGAATCTCATCAATAATTTCAGATAATCCTTCCATAATTTTATGTTTTCTTATTGATCCTCCATAGATATCCATCCACTCCTTTAGGCGATAAATTTCTGAATCGTTAATTTCACCGTCACAAATAATCCCTTCAATAATTCCGTTCAATTCATAAAGTCTTGAATTTTTATCACTATTTTCTTTTTGAAATTTTTCAGAATATTCAATGAGTATTTCACGTTCTTCATTAGTTATTATTTTATCTTCTAAAATATCATCTACTAACTTTATTAGTTCCTTATGCTGATGTTCAATTGCTAGATCGCGATTTATATCAACCCAAGATTTAAGACGCATTGTTTCCTTTTCGTTGATTACACCATCGAAGTTAATACCCTGTATTATTCCTATAAGTTCATTAATATTACGCAAATTAAATACTCCCTTCAGCTATTTTTAAAAGTAAAATATATATTTCATGAATAGAAATTTGATAAACAAACTTGGATAAATTTTATCATAATTTTACGCTTATTTTACATATTATCTGTAAATAATAATTATTTATAGTTTACTGGGAAGTTTATTGTTCACTACAACATATTTAATTTAATAATAACTTTTATTAAAATTGTTTTTGAATATTATTGTAATAAATAGTTTTCTAGTTGATCATTCGTAAATAATCAATTACCTTTTCCCGATTCACAAGTTCATTTGTCCATACCTCAACAAGTTTTAAATTATACTTCTCGCAAATACCCTTCTTGATTTTGTCATTTTCATGCTGATCCGTACCTTCCTTATGATACATATAACCTTGAACTTCAAACAATAATAAGGGAAGATGACTAAATTTATCAGAAATGACAAAATCCACATGAGTATTGTCATTCATAGCATATTGCCATTCCCTGCCATTATCCAGTATAGAATAATCCTTAATCAAAGATTTTAGACTAACATGATGATTTACCACATAACCTTTAAACTCGTCATCTAACAAAATAGAAGATATCAGATCAAAAAAAATATTCTCACTATCAAATTCTGATATTCTTTTAAAACGCTTTCTGGCTTTTAATTTTTCTTCACGACAACTTTTATATAGAATATCAAAAATTGATCTAAGTTTACTCTCAAAAACCTCACCATTGTTATATCTTATGTAGTTCATCAAATCATGAATCCCAGACTTCTTATTAGGTATATCTTTATTTACAAGCAAGACTAAATTTTTAACAGCACGAGAAACCGCAACATTTAACCGATTGTCATCTGAAGCAAATTCGCTTATTTCATTATCAACAGTAGAAATAATTATGGTATCCTTCTCTCTCCCTTGAAATCTATCAACTGTGTCAGCCTCAATCAAGGTGCCTTTAAACTCCTTCTGCAACTCTTCAGTCTGTCTGCGATAAGGAGTAACAATACCAATTGAATCAATTTGAGGATTAAGCTTCAACTGCGGAATTATTTCTTCTCTGATAACATCAATCTGACGTATATTCATCCGATCTCTTGCATGATTTCCAGCAGCAGTTTCATAAATATATATATTCTTTTTATCACTTTCTTCTTTTGTCAATATAATTAGTTCTTCGTTATAGTATCTTTTATTACAGAATTCGATAATCTTAGGACTACAACGATAATGCTCTCTAAGCATTACCTTCGGCAATTGAGGAAACAAATCATTCAGAGAGGATAAGATACTGTGTTTGGAATAACAATACTGCTCAGGAACAGTATATAGATTGTAGATTGAGTCAGTTCGTTTTTTCATTTCAGCATCTACAACATTAGGCAACTGTTTAGAATCTCCGACAATTACAGCATTTTTTGCACAAGAAAACGCTAATGAAGAAGTTGTCAAATTAACTTGTGATGCCTCATCAATAATAATATAGTCATATATAAAATTTTCATCCAAACTATTACGAAGAGAATGTGTTGTACTCAATATAACAGGATACTCTTTTATGAAGACTTTTGATTCACTCTTCAAAGTTTTTGCATCAAATTTCTTTCGATTTTCATAATTGTATTTATCAGAAATTTTTGAACGGAATAGTTTCATGCTAAGATCAGTAAATTCTTTCATTTGTTCTTCAAAGTCAACTAATGTTTTTTCTAATTTATGTATTAATGACAATAGTTCTTTTGCCTTAATTTCATAAAAGCTTTTTTGAAATGTAAGGCTTATCAGATATATATTCATTTTGTATAATTTTCTCGAATATATTTGGTACCTTAAAAAGTTATAAATCTTTTCCTTCAACCTATATCGTCTATCTTCTATTTGATCGCATCTTACTATCAACTTTAATATGTCTTTAGAAGATAATTTTGATAGAAATTTATTATTAATATCAGATTTTACTTCTGTATTGTAATAATCAATAAAATGTTTCTGTTCCGTTTTTAATTTGTCCAATTCCTGCCTATATCTTGAAAGTTGGTTAAAATTTTCAAGTTTATTAATCAAAATATTTTTCATTCTTTTTTGTTTTGTTTTTATGTTTTTAATTACTATATTTTCTAATTTCCATGTTTTGACAATAGATGGAATATCTTTTTGTTCACTAATGAAAATATCCTTATTTTCAACATTTCCAAGATACGCTGCTATGAATCCCAAGTCATATTTCTCTAACTTGTCTAATATATTCTTTGTTGCAGAATTATTATTGGAAACTACAGCTATACTTTTCCCCTCACTTACCAAATAAGCGATTATATTTAATATAGTTTGTGTCTTCCCTGTGCCTGGCGGCCCTTCAATCACACTAACTCTATTACATAAAGCATTTTCAATTGCTTGTATTTGACTTAAATTAAAGCTGAACGGATAAATATTATCTTTAGACTTCTTTTTGAATTGGTTAATGAAAGGCGTCCCTTGTAGATATATTTTTAAAATACTAACCTCATGAACTTTCTTGATAAAATCATAACTATTACCTAGAATACTTTTACCTTTTATGTTTACCAATGGATCTATATAAGCCAATGCTTTGAAATATGAAAAACGTGAATTAATAATATCTTTTGTTTCATGTTTTTGATGATTTGGTTTCTTAACACAAATGTTACTAAAATCAAATTTACCTCTTGGAAATAACTGCCTATATCCATTTTTCAGCCACACTCTGTAATGTTCAGCAAATTCCTGAATCTTCTCTATTTCTTCTGAAGAAGATATTGAAGTCCATGATTCGTAATTAGATTCATTAAAACAATTAATAATCTGATATATTTCAACATTATAATCGCTGTATGCATATTCTCTGCTGCCCTTGTAAGTTAAATAACATTTACCATTTTTATATTTATATGAATGTATATCTTCAGTCTTATCCTCATCTTTAACAATAATGAGATATTTATTTATATCCATTGAATTCATCTCCACCCAACACGAATATTCTCACGAATTATTATATCATATTTAGTAAAAAATAATCTTCTATATTATCTACAACATATGTCTTCAATCAATCCAGATAACTAAAAAATCAATAAAATAGTAATTGAGTGAATATGGAACTCTAGTATCAATTATATTCATCATATTTCTTTAAATTAGATTCCTACGTCATTTTTTTCATAAAAAAAGACACCGTAAGGTGTCTTTCGATTATTATTATAATTTCTATTTGTTATCATTTATTTTAACAATATCCTAAATATCTTCTTCTAATATAGTGCGTTCTACTTCTTCGCCACTAACTTTAATACTAATAGAATTATTCGAAATACTCTTAAATTCTTTAACATTGACGCGTTCTCCATTAGCCAGTATTAAATGACAAGGACTATTAGTTTTAACATATTCTTTCTGAATTCGCTCATATTCCTTGTTGTTTCCCTGTTCAAGAGCTTCTATCATGTGACTTTCTAAATCAAACATTATTAATTCTTCCAAAATATTAATCAGAATCTGATTTCTTTAGCTCTTCAAACTTTTCCGCCATTGTTGGATTACCCCTAGTCAGCTTCTTGATAGTAACATCCTGAGCCTTGTCATTAGCAAGACGAAGATTACGATCTGTTCCTAACAAAGCTTCCTTCGTCTTCTGTAAATGATCAATAGACTTATCAATCTCATCAATCGCTAATTGGAACTTTTTAGAAGCAATATCATAATTCTTACCGAAGGCATCCTTGAATATATTCAACTCATCCTCAAAATTAGAGATATCAATATTTTGCGCCTTCATTAACGCAAGTTCAGTCTTATACTTCAGAGTATTCTGGGCTGCATTACGAAGTAAGGTAATCATTGGAATAAAAAACTGCGGACGGATAACATACATTTTAGGATAACGATGAGAAACATCAACAATACCACCATTATAAAGTTCATTACATGGTTCTAACAAAGAAACAAGTATCGCATACTCACATCCCTTTTCATTACGATCCTTATCAAGCTCCTTGAAAAAGTCCTCATTCTTCTTTTTAGTTGCAGTCTCATCGCATTCGTTTTTCATCTCAAACATAATTGAGATGAACTCTGTTCCAGCATCATCAGACTCACGGAATATGAAGTCCCCTTTACTGCCAGTCTTTGAATCATTATCCTTCTCGAAATAAGCTATAGGAAATGCAGCGGAACGAATTCTGGAAAATTCTATTTCACAATGTTGCTCAAGAGTTTCACCAACCATTTTTGTCGACAATTTTGCTTTCATATCCTTCAAACGTTCTATGGCATCATCACGATCTTTTATCTGTGTTTCATATTTTTCTTTAAGTGATGATTCCAGCAACTTCTTTTCAGTCTCCTTAGCTTCAAGGTCTCGTTTTAGATCATCACGTTCCTTTTCTATCGTACCCAGTGCCTCCTTAAGAGCCAACTGCTTAGCAATATCTACAGACTTCAACTCTTCCTTCAAACGTTCAATCTCAACATCTTTCATAGTAGCTTTCTTTTCCATTTCGCTTGCGATTTTTGTTTCTGCTAGTTCAATGGCATTCTTTTTATCTTGCTCAGCAAGGACCAGTCTATCATTTAGAGCTTTATCAAAAGCCTCATTGCGAACTTGATTTAGTATGTCTGCATAACCAGCCTCATCAAGATTAAATGTTTTACCACAACTAGGACACTTTATTTCGTGCATATCTATACCTCCCCAATTCTATTATTTAAATTCAATACGAGAATTACCACATATCATTATATTTCACTAATAATACTATATCCTATAAAACCATAAGTTTCTACACATCTACTATCTTAAAAAAGGAAGGTTATATATCAGTCCAATAATTGTTACAGTAATTACATATTTACCTATACAATAATCACAGAATAAAGGGGAAATAAAAGGTAAGAAGTGGTACTTCGAAGAAAACAAAATATGTTAAATAAACTATTAAATTGATATAATGAAAATATAAATAAACTTAAAAGAAAAGAATGGTGATTAATATGTACCTAAGTCGATTTAAAGAACTAAAAGCCATATACTCAAGTAACAGCAAAGATGTTATCATCATAGACATACAACTCGACGGTTACCGAGATGTCTACAGTGACTGGGACTATTCCCCATTTCAGAACCGAGACTTAGATGATGACTTCGTAGAATACCTGCTGGAATGTTCCTATGAAATCGGATATAGATACAAAATGAAAGTTGTATTCCATTTACCAAAACTAATCAAAGACGAAAACAAAGAAATAAAAAGCACAACAGGAATTCGCCATTTCTTTGCTTACCAATTTAACCGCAATAAAAAAAACATGATCAGAGTACTACGAGATACTGTAATCTTCTTCCTATTTGGCAGTATTATGATAACAATCAGCACAATCCTCAACAACGCCACTAACATAAGCATATTTAGCCAGGTACTAATTGAAGGACTATACATAGGAGGCTGGGTAATGATGTGGGAAATGTTCTCAACCTGGTTTTTCCAGGTAAACAAATACCGCAACAAAATTAAACACTTCAAAAGACTACAAAACATCGAATACGAATACTTCTACAATGACGATGAAATATAGCATTCAGCTATATTTCATCTATTTAGTTCAAGCTCTATTCTCCTATTAATTGTATATTTCAGATCCTTAACCTTGAATAAATCATCTAGTTTCCTACAAGTATAGGCCAACTTGATTGTATGTATATTTGTTGATTCTGATGCTTTTCTTAATATCTCATTCCAGGATTCTTCTAGATTTGTATGATGTTTTTTAATATTTAAGTCTGTTTGTGTTAGAAGATGAATTAAGGCTGCAGTTGTAAAAATATCTAAAACCACATCATAATCCTCAAAATAATCTTTTAAAGTAATCACAGCCTGAAGACCAGTTATACAATGAAGCATCACTATATTATCACTATTATAGAAAGCTGGCATCAATATTTCCAAAATACCCTTTACCTTATCTTCTTCCTGCCCTTCGATAATAAAACCTCGCTTCAGGTAACTTTCATCATTATATAATTTAACGACCATCAACTCATTCATTTCAGCCATTACATCTTCTTTATTGATTTTCCTGTTAAACAAACTTCCTTCACGATAGGCTGTTATATAAAAGGCTAATGCCCTTTCCACTTCTGGTTTAAATTTTTTATCTCTTTCATATCCTTCCATAGCATAAGCAAGTCTTATTGTAGTATGAAATAGTCCTGAAGACAGACCTAAGGGATATTTTCTTAAGGTTGCTCTTACCAGTTCCTCTATAGTCTCTTCCCCAATATTATTTCTTATATAATCTAGGCAGGATTCATATAATTCGTTATTCCCTAAACACTCCTCCAGGGAATTAACCTTTTCATAGTTTGTTTTCACCTTATCTATCTTATATTTATTCAAATAATATTCCACATAATTCTCAACTTTATCTATATCATTGGTGATACTAAAAAGTGCAAATAAAACCATTGGCAGGTGGTTTATAAAACCTCCCATATATGGAGAGTTTTTTTCTGCATCTTTATTTATCAGTTGTTCTATATTCAATATCAACACCCACATTTCTACCAACAGATATTTAACTTTTGTTATCTTAAGTACAGATCACCACTTATATTTAATATTTATGATGATAAGTTTCCATACCATTTAATACTAGTAATGATTTATTTGGTACTTGTGTAACAATATTAAAAACATTCATAAAATCAACACTAGACCCTAATGCATTGATTAGGCATAGGATTATAGTATATAAATTCAACCACCCCATAAATGACAAGACTATTGGAAATAGAATAGACAAGACTAAAAATGGAGCAATTGAAACTAAAATAAATCGTGATTTTTTCAACTTTTGGGTAGAATAAACAAACATCGCAAACCCATTAAAGCCCCACCTGCTATTACTAGATTGAAGAAAATTCGGAATAAGTGATGCATGAATAATTTCATGAAATATTAAATACACTATAAGACCAAATACATAGAATAAGGATTTAAAGTTAATTACAATATTAATTTCAAATCCAGATGTTATAAAAATTGATCTGAAGATTTCTGGATCAAGTAAAAATATTAGCATTAAAACTAGACTCCCATTTATGATCATAAAGGGTATTGAAGATAATGTAGCTATAGTTAAACTTTTGGGTTCTTTAATCTTTGTCCAGCCTTGCTTTAGTAGTTCCCCACTTACTTTTGTATCTGCTTTGGGAATATTTTTGCTATATTTCATTTATCCTCCATCTTTTTATTACTGCCTTGCTTTTATTATATAGCTTTCATTTTATTCCCTCTAGCTTCATGTGTAACTTCAGCTAAACCTAAGGCTTCCATTAGAGGTGGTACATACATACCAAATCTTCCACGCAATCCTTTTTTTATACCGTACCAGCCGCCAATTGGATTAGTTTCTGATCTTCCCCAGGCTTCTACTGTTCCTTCTTTTGGGGTCTTTTGTTCATCAGCACTTCCTAACTCCATCCAATCTCCGTGTTTTAATAACATATTATGCAGATCTTCAATACATCTGTAATCATAATACAAAACTGTACTTCCTACTGTACAAACTAGTACATCTATTCCATTTTTCTCATCCTTGTACATACTAAATTCTGAAGTTAATGGTGGTGTTTTCAATACTAAAGGGTTTTCTTTGGTCATATTTATATCTTTCATATCAACACATCCTTTCAAAACTTGTTCTTATGTTCATTATAACCTTTAATCCAAATAATGCTCATGTTTACTCGTGATTTTTTAATTAGAAAGTAAGAAATCCCTGACAAAATTAATTATCAGGGATTTCTTTATTATATATTAAAACCTATTCTCTTCTATAATTTCTATTAGAACCTCTTGAATAATATGAAAATCAACAAAAATAGCCAACTCCCAAATAATCCTATCCATCCGCTTTTTAAATAAATCTTGACTCAAGCCAGTCAAATCATTAAAATTATTTTCTAATAATGTCCTAACTTCCCTAATCAGTTTGCCACGATCAGGACCCTGAATATGTTCAAACTTCAACTTTTCAATAAACTCTTCAATCTCTCTAAACAATAGAATTTTCACATTATCCATAAAAATAAAGTCCACCAACAAGTCCAACTGAAACCCAACTATCGCCCATTGTGCTTTGTCTCTATTAACAGACTTTCTTAAATACAATGCCTGAAAATCATTAGCTAATTGAAGAAAATTACTATCACTCTCGATATTTTTTAACCCACTAACCAATAATTTCATATCTTTAAACAGCAATTGACTATCATATTTCAAATCATGAATCAAACATTCAACTTGAGCCACTTTTTCATAATTCCATTTGATTAGCTCTTTATTCCTTAAAACCAAATCTAGATTAGATGTAAAAAGGGTAATCACATCATAGATTTGCTTCACCTGCTCATCTGATCTATCATCAGAAATTCCTATAGTATTAGGTCCTAGAGTAGTTAACTTATCAGCAAACAAGCTCTCAAAATCCAAGACACCAAATTCCCTCTCAGTTTCCAAGGCAAACAGCTTAGGATTTTTTATTCTATTTATTCCATACTCATTGTCAGAAAAAATAAATTCAATTTTCAATTCCTGTTTACCTTGAGTAGCAAACAGTTCTTTTTCATTACATATGCTAGGAACTGTCAAAAAGTATGTTTCTAAAGCATCCAAGCCCAACTTAGGATTTTTAGGTGCATATAATCTAAACTTAAAGTAATCGTCAACACCAGCAAATTCATTTTCAATTTCAGAAATAGCTTGATGAACAACTTCACGACTAGCCAAACATATCATATCTATATCAATACTTGTTCTTTGTGAAGTTATAGGAACATAAAACTGCGTTGCTGCTCCACCTTTTAAAATGATTTTCTCAGCAAACTTCTTTTGTAATTGTAAGAACATTTCCAAATCCCATATGAAAAGTTCAAATTTTAACAAAGAGTTAAAACCACCCTCTGCCATACGTTTTTCAATCCCAGTTCTTAAGAAAATACCCTTTTCAAGAATTAAATTTTCTAGGTCAATTAATTCCATTTAGCCTCCTCAATTTGTTTGCTCATGAAATCTTTAGCTTTAACCGATGCTTTTTTAAGTTCAATAAGCCAGTTAATTTCATTGCTTATATTCCTGTCTTTAGCTGCCGACTTCATTTTTCCTATAATAATAGAATCATTTCTACGCAAACTTTGATATATTCGAGACAACTCAGGAACAGAAACAATATAATCTAATCTAGTAACTGCATAATACAAATCAATAAAACCTTTTTCTTTTTGAGAAATATTATCCGTTGCCAGGGTAAAGTCCTTACCTTTAAGTAAGATAACATCTACTTTATCCCTTAATATTGTTTTTTCTAATAAGTTAAGCTCTTTTTCGGTTAGCACAATCAGATCTTTATCATTCAATACTTCTTGAATAACTTTCATATTTATTTCTTGAATAATTACAAGCACCGGATAATTCTCCGGCATATGTAAAACTTCACCAATCAAGGAATCCAGACCTGTGATATAAAAATTGTATCCATACTCCATTAACGTGTCATAAATTATTTTTGATTTTCTCTGCAGGTATTCATAACCTACAGATTCATTAACCTTACTATTTACAGTCATAGAATATATACCATGCCCAGTTCTATATAACTTTCTTTGCTGGACTAATGAATGCAACCTCCAGGATATTGTTTTTCTATTTACTCCGGTAAATAGGGAATATATTTCATTCAGACTAATTTCTTTACTACTTTTCATATGTTTTAAAAGCTTACTTAGAAAATCCTCATCCAGATTCTTCTTTTCTTTGTTCATATCTAAACCTCCTCATCAAGACTTAATGTTCAAAATATTTTTGCTACTTATGTCTTGATTATATCAAAACTTTATATTCAAAACAATGTTTTGTCAATATAGTTTTGAATTACCACTCTTTTTCTTTTCTTGTCCTCACAAAATGCTTCGAATTCCAAAGTTGATAATTTATGATGAAATTCCCAAAAAAAGACACCTCAGAAACTGATGCATCCCTTGTCAAGTAGACAAGAAAAATAGTTAAAATTAAAGTGTTAAGATAACCAGAATTCGTATGATTTCTGGTTATCTTTTTTACATTGCTTTTTGAATTGCCTTTTGCTTCTTTTGTTCTAAATCAGCCCAG
>JBGSJN010000003.1:0-10375 GCA_041741995.1 Bacillota bacterium | reverse complement strand
CATAACCACAACATAACCATAATGGTCAAGACACTCATGGGCAATTATTAAAGCCTTTACCAAGAAAATGAAATATATTATCAGGATACTTATGGTCCCAATAAATCCGAATTCTTCACCAATAACTGAAAAAATAAAGTCTGACTCCTTAACTGGCAGGAAATTAACCTGTGTTCCATTCAAGAAACCTTTACCACCTAGTCCCCCTGAACCTATTGCGATTAAGGCTTGGATAATATTGTACCCTGCTCCAAGACCATTTCTCCCATCTTCATAGGGATTTAAAAATACTGTGAATCTTTGTATTTGATACTCCGCTAAAGGGATTGGTAAGCCTATGGAAATGTGTAAAGCAATCCAAGTTACGACTATTGCCAAACCACCTATTAGTATAATTGTTATATATTTCTTATTTAAAGTTGATGCATAGAGCATACCAAATACCATAGCAATAAATACTAGTGCTGTACCCATATCAGGTTCCATCAAGATTAATATAAATGGAGGTAATGCATAAGCTAAAGCCTTTAAAATACTTGTCCAACTACCATCATTTTCATAATGTCTATTTAAAAAACTACCAAAAGCTAAAATGAAAAGAATTTTACTGAATTCTGATGGTTGAACACTAAACGGACCTATATAAATCCAGTTTCTGGCCCCATATATCTCTACCCCGAATATTAAAACTAATACTAATATAAATATCATTCCAATATATAAAGGTTTTTCTATCTCACTAAACTTGTTATAGTCAATTGAGGCTATCAATATTAGTGCAACCAAACCAATCGCTACAAAAATACTTGTTTTAACAACCAAGTTTCCCACTAATCCTTGCGATGAGGAAAAGGTTAGCCCCAAGCCAATTGCCGCTAATAAAACTGTTAAAATTAAAAACGACCAATCAGCTTTTTTCCATAAATCCTTATTCATTCTAATTTCCTTTCAAATTAACATATGCTTCAAATACAGCTCTTGCAACTGCTGCTGCAGAATTAGAACTGTTTACTGCATACTCAACTACTACCGCCACTGCTATTTCAGGATTATCAAAAGGTGCATATCCCACAAAAAGACCATGATATTCTTTAATATCTCCTGATCTTCCTGTTTCTGCAGTTCCTGTCTTACCTGCAGCTGCTACTCTACTACCACTAAATATTCTACTTGCAGTACCAGATGCAACAACTTGTCGCATACCTTCTTTAACGATGTTTATTTCGTCCAAAGTCATTTCTATTTTGTTTAATACAATAGGTTTAACAGTATATACACTTTTTTCATCTGCTGAAGATATGCTCTTAATTAAAGTTGGCTTATATCTTGTTCCACCATTTGCCAAGGTTGAAATATACTCACCTAATTGTAAAATACTATAATTATTTAAGCCTTGACCAATTGAAACAAGATCCGTATCATGTATATACCAATCTTTATTTTCTTGATAGTATCTTTCATACTTAGCTATTTCAATCTCTTTTTCCTGCTCTGCAATTTCTATTTGTTCTTTTTTCGAACTTGAAGTTAAGGAATTATCCTGATTTATTTCTACAATTTTTTTAGATGTTTGTTCAGTTAATTTTTTTATCATACCTTCTTTGAAATTCTTTTCATAAACTGCCTTAGAGTCAGGTGTTGGAAGAAACCCTTTACTAACACCTTTTAAATCTGTAAATCCAGTATCTACACCTAATCCAAATTGTCTAGCAGTCTTAGATATATTTTCAATACCTGCTTTTTCAGAAAAAGATTGAAAATAGGAGTTACAGGATACTCTCAAAGCTTCTATCAGGTTAATACTACCGTGAACACCAGTGCATTTAATATTATCACGCCATATCCCTGTGCAGGTTTCTCTATATTCAACTGTTAATCCACTGTAATGAAGTCCAGCTAATGCTGTTATCATTTTAAAGGTAGATCCCGGAGGATAGGCTACATTTGTCACTTTATTCAACATCGGTGACTGATCATTTTCTAAATAGTACTTAACTTCCTCATCAGATAAACCATTTAAAAAATCATTTGGATTCAAGTCTGGTTTTGATGACATAGCAAGAATCTCACCTGTGTTAACATTAAACACTATTGCTGCTCCAGCACCTGCTTTACTACTTGCCGCCTTTGATAGATTTATTTGAGCGTCTAAGTTCTCTTCAAGTACTTTTTGAAGTCTAATATCAATAGTTAAGCTCACATTATCTCCAGGAATAGAAGAATTTTCTAATGAGTTAACATTGACTGTTCTACCTTGATTATCAATTTCAACCTCTTGTGTGCCTTTTGTTCCTAATAGACCTTTTAAGGTTGTTCCTTCTTTATTAAAAGTTTCCAATGATCTTTCAATTCCAAGTTTACCAACTATATCAGTTAATGAATATCTCGCTTCATTACCTTGATACTCTTCTTGGCTTATTGAACCCACATAACCTAGCGTATTACCTAAAACTGGTCCTAATGGATAACTTCTAGTAGGAATAATATTAACATTAGCTGCTGGTAAATATTTTGCTCTTTCATAAAATTTACCTATAATTTCAAGCCCTTGGCTTTGGTCATAAGGTATTTTAATAATTTCTATATTCCCATATATGCCCTTTTTATTAGCTGCATCAATTACTTCCAATATTTTATTTTTATCATAATTTAGTGGCTCCAATAATATTGCTAAATTATGTATAGTTGTTTCTTTATCTGCTGTCTTAGCATTTGTATCATAAGTTATAGCAGCAATAGGTACACTAGTTGCAAGTATATTCCCATTAGCATCTAAAATATCACCTCTTTTAGTAGGCAGATTAATTAGACGCAAACTATTGCTTGCTGATTGGGTTTGATATTTATCACCATTAACTATTTGTAAAAAAAACAATCTGCTTGCTAAAACAGAAAAAATTGCTAGAAATAAAAGCAAATATAAATATATATTAGCATGAGCGCTTTTCTTTTGTGCCATTAATATTCTCCCTTAAATTTATGTAAAACTAAATAGCACATTGGATATAAAATAAGTGCTATCATCAAGTTATATATACTACCATATAGAATATTTTGCATGTATACTATATTTAAAAAATATCCTTTCCCTGCAATAAATAATATTGCTCCCATTAAAAAATAATAAGTTATCGAACTAATAAAAACTATTATTAAAGGTGTTATTATATTTTCTCTAATCACGCGACTTGAATAAGTTCTTACTATATAAACTAAAATTATCAAAAGCAGAAAATTACTTCCTATCATAGAACCAATAAATATATCCTCCAATAATCCTGCCGCCCCTGCATAAATAATCGCCGTTCTACTACTTATAAAAAACGACATTGAAACTATTATTACTAATATGATATTGGGATTAGCCCCGAAAAATTTCAAGCTAGAAAAAAAAGTAGCCTCGATTATTAAAGCGAGGCATATTACTATAAAAAATATGAAATGTCTAAATATTTTCATTAAATTCATCCTACTTTATTACGTTTTCTGTTGGTGCAATTATTATTTCTTCTTTGATTATAACACCTACAAAATGCAAATCATCAAAGTCTGCATATGCTTCAATTATTGCTCTTTTCATTAATCCATCCGAACTATTAACAATTTCTTTGATCTTGCCTATTTTTATATTTTTATAACCTAGGTCACCTAATCCAGATGTAACTACCTCATAACCTTCCATAATATTGGCTGATGATGGTATTTGAATCATCTGTAATCCACCTAGACCCTTTTCATCACCGATTACTATACCAGGATAACCTGTCTCTGTTGTTACAACTGTTATAGCACCATACTTAGGATCTGTTAAGAGTGTTACTTCAGCAGTTGAATTTGTTACACTAGTTACTTTGCCAATTAAACCACTATAATTGATTACAGGCATGTTTTCACGTATACCACTACTATAGCCTCTATTTATAGTTACAGTCTTATACCAATCTTTTATACTTCTACCTATTACCTCAGAATTAACGATTACTAAATCCGTATTTGATTCTTGTATTCCTAATAATAATCTTAAATTTTCATTTTCTACTCTATATTGGATCAATTCACTATTAGTTGAATGTAATTCACCAATTTCAGCCTTCAGCCTATCATTCTCATCCTTAACACTCTTATAGTCAACCAACCCTTTAAAGAAACTTACAAAACCATTGCTGGCAGTGCTAGAAACACTTTGTGCAGGGTAGAGCATTTCTTTAAAAAATGACTCAACAGGTGCTAACCCAATTGAATTTGTATTTGTTATCCTAATTATAATAGTTAAGACTATTAGCCCAATTATTATAAACGTCCTGCCTCTTTTCGCATTATTTATTTTCTTGTTCTTCATTTCTACCTATCACTACCTAATACTTTTCTCCACATTGCCAAATTTTCTACAACTATTCCAGTCCCTTTTGCAACGGCTAATAGTGGATCTTCTGCAACATAAACAGGCATACCTGTCTCATCTCTTATATATCTATCTAAACCATATAACTTCGAACCACCACCTGCTAGCACTATTCCCCTATCTATTAAATCTGAAGATAGTTCTGGAGGCGTATGTTCCAAACAATACCTTACGCATTCAATTATTCTTGCCAGAGGTTCTTCTAAGGCTTCGCGAACTTCTTCACCAGTTATTTCTATAGTTTTTGGCAAACCTTCTAATAAGTCTCTACCTCTAACACTGTACCTGGACATTTTTCTTTCAATGTCCTCAGGAGTATCAAGGAAATATGCACTGCCAAAGTTGATCTTTATCTCTTCAGCTGTTCTATCGCCAATCAATAAGTTATATTTTCTTTTCAGAAAATTGATAATAGAAACGTCCATAGCATCTCCACCTACTCTAAGGGATTTATCTGTTACGATTCCGCCTAAAGAAATAACCGCTACTTCAGTTGTACCACCACCTATATCAACAATCATATTCCCAGTTGCCTCATCAACAGGTAAACCTGCTCCAATTGCTGCCGCCATCGGTTCCTTAATCAATTGTACTTCCTTAGCGCCAGCTTGCAATGCTGCTTCTTTAACAGCTCTTTCTTCAACTGGAGTTACACCTGAAGGTACCCCAATAACTACAACTGGTTTAAAAAAGCTGAATCTTCCTCTGGCTTTATCTATAAAATATCTTAACATAGCCTGTGCTACGTCAAAATCAGCGATTACTCCATCTTTTAAAGGTCTTATAGCTATGATTTTTTCAGGAGTTCTTCCTATCATTTGCTTAGCTTCAAAGCCAACAGCCAATATTTCCTTTGTAACAGTATCAACAGCAACAACTGATGGTTCTTGCATTACTACGCCTTCTTCTCTAACATAAACAAGAATGTTGGCTGTACCTAAATCTATACCTAAATCTTTTACTCCAAAATTAAATCCAAACATATGCCCACCCTCTCAAATATTACAATATATCACCTTAGATTATAGCATATAAATGGATTCGATAAAAGTTTTAAATCATTTTCTCTTCTTTAAAGCTATAATAACTATTATCCCCAATAATAATGTGGTCTATAACATCAATTCCCAACAATTGTCCACCACTTTTTATTCTCTTCGTAACCTCTATATCTTCCCTGCTTGGTGTTGCATCACCACTTGGATGATTGTGAGCTAATATAATTGCAGCTGCACTTTTATTTATTGCTGATTTAAATAATTCCCTAGGATGTACAATTGAGGAATTCAAACTTCCAATAGAAACTGTTTCTATTCCTAAAAGAAAGTTTTTTGTATTTAACATCAAAATAATAAAATGTTCTTTATTTAAACCCCGTAAGTTATTTTCCAAAACAATGGAAGCATCTTTTGAAGAAAGTATTTGCTTTTTATCAATCTTTTCAATTTTACTTCTTCTACCCATTTCAAATGCTGCTTTTAGCATTATACCCTTATCTTTGCCTATACCTTTGATCTTGCAAAGCTCTTCAACAGTTAGTTGACTAATATTCTTCAAGGATCCATACCGATGCAACAAATTCATAGATACATCTATAGCTGTATGTTCTCTATAGCCACTTCTAATTATTATTGCTAATACTTCTTGATCTGAAAGATTATTCATACCAACATCCATCGATCTTTCTCTAGGTCTTAAATGCTTTGGCATATCTTTAATTTTCTTTTTTTCCATAAACAAACCTCCTATGCTTTGAAATATTATTTCAACATAGGAGGTCAGGTATAGTTTATTTTATTTAATTTTTACATTAATTAAGATAACTATAAGCTCTTTTCATAAAGATCAGTTACATCGATTTTACCAGATTTGATATCAGCGATAATTTTTTCGATGTCAGCTTTTACTTTTTGAACTTCAGGCTCTTTGTCATTGAATACAAATGTTACAACGCCTTCTTTAACTCCGTAGATATAGTTAGTTCCTTCAAATGAATCATCAGCAATTTTACCAACAACATCTGCAATAGCCAAAGTCAACTTAGCGCTTGCTGAAGCTGATAAAGCTTTTTCGTAAGCTGCGAACAACTCAGGGCTTGCACTTGCACCAATAGCCAATTTACCTTTTTGTAATGCAGCTTCATATCCGCCTCTTGATGCTTGGTTAGCATAAGACATTACAATTCCAGCACCTTGATCTATGAAAGTCAAAGCTTGCTCTTTTAATTTGTTAACGTCATCGTTAGTTCCTGTGAAAGCAGTTACAACTTCAATATTAGGCATAATGTACTTGGCTCCAAGAACATAACCATCCATGATAGTTTTGAAAGCAGGTATTTGAGCTCCGCAAACAGCAGCTACTTTGTTGATTCCTAGGCTTTTAGCCAATAGACCGGCTGTAACACCTTGTAGGAATCCTTGCTCTACACCATCAGCCAAAACTCCAGCAACGTTTGAACCATTACCAAAGTTTGAGTTTCTGTCTGAGCTTGTAATTAGAAACTTAGCATCTGGATACTCTTTTGCAACTTCGTTAACAGCATCAGTAAACTGAGCACCGTTAGCTATGATTACATTGTAGCCATCTTTAGCATAATTTCTTATAACTTGTAGATATTGAGCTGGTTGAGTATTTTCATTATAAGCTATTTCAGCATCATAATCTTTCTCAGTCATTACTAAAGCTTCATAAGCTCCTTGACTCCAACCGCCATCATTAATAGCTCCAGTTAATGCTAAAGCAACTCTAACTTCTACTTTAGAAGCCTCGTCTTTTCCACCACAACCTACAGCTAACATACCAAATAATAGTACAGCTAAAACTAATAGAATTTTTTTCATTTTTTTCCCTCCAAAATATAAATTTGAGTTTATAGTAATAAATCACCACTAAACTTATCTGAATATTAACACGTAAACATGTATAATTACAATACCTTAATGTAAATTAAGTATGTTTTTTTGCAATTTAGTTGTGTTTATGTTGTTTATTTCTGTAGTTAGTCTTTCATATGGTGTTTTTATGATGTTTTTGCTCTGAATTAACAGTTTTTGTATTAGTTTTAATTTTCACTTTAAATATATAATATAACCATCATTATACTAAATCCATAATTTAAAACTTCAAATTTGACTTTTAGTTCTTTAGGGACATATAGTAGGAAAGCATTTCCAAAAACATTGATAAATCGACATTTTTCAATTCGATCCCAACAGGAACATCAAGCATCACCGGAGCAAAATTCAAAATAGCCTTAATACCACTTTTTACCATTACGTCAGCAACTCCTTGAGCTGCTTCCCTTGGAACTACAATAATACCTAGATCAAATTTTTCTCGTTTTGCAATCTTTTCGAAATCATCTATATGTTCAACTTTTAGCTCACCATATTTTTCCCCTATATTTTTTATATCGAAAATTCCTACCATTTTAAACCCGCGAGTTAAAAAACCAGGATAAGATACCAAGGAGCCGCCTAAGTGTCCAAGACCGACGATAGCTACTTTCCAGTTTCTATCAGTGCCTATAATCTTTGAAATATTATATTTTAATTCAATAATATTGTAACCAATGCCTCTTACACCAAATTCTCCAAAATAGGCTAAATCTTTCCTTACTTGATCTGGACTAACACCAGTCAAGTTTGCTATACCTTTTGATGATATAATCTTTTCCCCTCTATCCAAAGCTTCATTTAAGACTCTTGAATAGGCCGATAATCTCATAATTGTAACTTCCGGGATTTTAGAATATTTCATTTGCCCTCCTAAAATAATTTCCTAATCTCTTGAAGCATATAAATTGATCCGGTTATACATAAAATATCGTCATCTTCTAATAGGCTAATTCCCATTTCCATTGCTTCTCTAACATCTTCAATTATAAATATTTCCTTTGAATATTTTTTAAAATATTCACCAACTTTTCTAAAATCATCTGCTCTTGGGCTATTTGGCTTAGTAACTATAACTTTATCACCAAATGGGCCAATATAGTCAATCATTTTCTGTCTTTCTTTATCTGCTAATATTCCAACCATCAAAACTATCTTTCTATAATTATAGATGTCGGTTAAAGCAAGTGCAAGGTTCTTGGCACCTTCAAGGTTATGAGCTGCATCAAGTAGTACTCTCTTCCCCTTATAATGTAACATCTCAAGTCTTCCTGCCCAAACAACTTTAGATAAGCTTTGTCTGGCTTTTATTACATCAACCTCATATCCTAACCTATTTAAAACATAGATAGCTTCTAATGATACTGAACCATTTACTATTTGATGATGTCCAACTAAAGAATAGGAAACATCAAGTTCATAATCCTTATTCTGAAAAATGAAATTGGAAATTCCTTCGTCAAAACTTTTTTCAATTCCATTAAATTCTAGACCAAATCGATATATCAAAGAATTCATAGCCTTAGCTTTTTCTTCTATCACTTTTAGAACGTCTCTGTCTGTACTGCCAGTTATAACTGGTCTGCCCTCTTTTATGATACCACTTTTAACCTTAGCAATTTCCACCTCAGTATCTCCAAGATAATCCTTATGGTCAATCGATACATTAGTTATTACTGACAAAATCGGGTCAATTACATTTGTTGAATCAATTTCACCACCTAATCCAACCTCTATAACTCCAAAATCTATTTTCTCTTCACTAAAATACTGAAAGCACATAGCTGTCCAAACTTCAAAATTTGTAGGTTCTTCATAGCCACTCTCTTTCATTTCATCTATCAAAATTTGAATACCAGATAGTATTTTAATAATCTTTTCTTCAGAAATCCAATGACTCCCAATTTGTATTCTTTCTCTGATATTATAGATTTCTGGTGATATGAACTTACCTACCTTGTAACCTTGGTCCTCTAATATCTTTCCTATTGTTACAGTAACTGAGCCCTTGCCATTTGTACCACCAACATGAATAGACTTGAAATTTTTCTCAGGATTTCCTAGTAATTCAAGAAGTTTTTTAATTCTATCAAGTCCAGGCTTCCACCCGAATTTGTTTAAGTCCTCCAAATATTGAATTGCTTCAACAAAATTATTCATCTAAATTTCTTCCAATCTTGCTTTTACTATTTTAAACTTTTCCTCATACATAGCTAGTTTTTCTTTTTCCTTTTCAACGACAACTACAGGAGCTTTAGCCACAAAACTATCATTACCAAGTTTGTTGTTGATTCTATCAATCTCACCTTGGAGCTCAGCTAATTCCTTTTTAAGTCTTCCTTTTTCTTCTTCAATATCCACTAGTCCCTCTAGTGGAATAAATATTTCAAATGCTTCATTTACTGCCATAGCTGATTTATCAATTCTTTTAGAATCAGATTTTTCAACAATTACTTCAGACCCTTTGGCCAGAATCATGTAATACTTCGATGCATCATTTGCCAATTGTTCAAAACCAGTTTTCGGATAAATGATAATAGGTATTTTCTTCCCAATCGGAACATTCATTTCTGCTCTGATATTTCTTATCTGTCTAATACTATCCATCACTAGTTCCATTCCAATCATATCGTCTTTATAATCAATTTCATCAGCAATAACAGGCCACTTGGCATACATTATTGTATCCCCTACATGTGGTAGATTTTGCCAGATTTCTTCTGTTATGAATGGCATAAATGGATGTAAAAGTGATAAAGTGCCTGATAGTATGTCAACTAATATTTTTTGAATATTCTGTTTTTCTTCTAAAGTCCCTTTATATAGGGTGTCCTTGATAGCTTCAATGTACCAGTCACAGAAACTATTTCTGATGAATTCATATATTTCATCAGCTGCCAGTCCTAGTTCATAATTATCTAGATTCTCTGTAACACTCTTAATAGTTCTGTTATACTCCCCTATAATCCACTTATCAGCTAATGAATATGAAGAGATTTCTCTAGTCCCATCATAATCCTCTAAATTCATCATTACAAATCTTGAAGCATTCCATATCTTGTTACAGAAATTTCTTATA
>JBGSJN010000002.1:0-5817 GCA_041741995.1 Bacillota bacterium | reverse complement strand
GAGTTGATTCCAAGTGAAATTAAAAGATAAAATAGTAGTGGTTACTGGAGCAAGTTCAGGTATGGGTAAGGAAATAACCAGGCTCTTTTTAAAAGAAGGTGCTATTGTTGCAGGGATAGATATCAGAGAAGATAGGCTTGAAACCTTGAAAAAAGAGTTGGCTGCTGGAGACAGTCTGTTAACTTATGTAGGTGATGTTTCAAACAGAGTTCAAGTTGATCAAATACTCGATGATATTATAGGAAAAAAAGCGAGACTTGATATTCTGGTCAACAATGCAGGTATAATGGATGAAATGATGCCTATTAGTGAAGTCAGCGATGAACTTTGGAATAAGGTGCTAGCTGTTAATTTAAATGGACCTATGTACCTCTCACGTAAAGCTGTCAATCAGATGATAATTCAAGGTGGGGGTAATATAATCAATATTGCTTCAGTGGGAGGCCTATTTGGTTCTAGAGCTGGAGTAGCCTACACTGCTTCAAAGTTTGGGCTAGTTGGTATGACAAAAAATATTGGCTTCATGTATGCTAATATGGGTATTCGTTGTAATGCTATCGCTCCTGGTGGAGTCAATACTGACATTGGGGCTGGTATCAAGGCTCCAAGCACACTTGGGATGGAAAGGGCTATGGCTGGTTTTGGAGTGAATCCAAGAACAGGAGAACCTGATGAAATTGCCAGAATTGCCTTATTTTTAGCAAGTGAGGACTCTAGTATGATAAATGGGGCTATCATCACTGCAGATAACGGTTGGACAGCCTATTAATAAATAGTATTAATTCATGATATGATGATAAGGAAATAAAAAACTAACAGGTGGTAGAATATGTTACATGAATTTTCAAGAACTGAGCTTTTAGTTGGAACCGAGGGTCTGGAAAAATTAAAAAAAAGTACAGTAATGATTTTTGGTATTGGAGGAGTAGGGGGTTATGCCCTTGAAGGATTAGTAAGATCAGGCGTTGGTAATCTAATAATTATTGATAATGATATAGTTTGCATAACAAATATTAATCGTCAGATAATTGCCACAAATAAAACAGTAGGCAAACCAAAAGTTGAAGTAGCCAAGGAAAGATTACTAGAAATAAATCCCAAGATTAATGTAACAACTTTTCAGACTTTTTATCTTCCTGGAAATACAGATAATATATTAGATTTGAAATGCGATTATATAATAGATGCTATTGATACCGTCACGGCAAAAATAGATCTGGTACTGGAAGCACATAAGAGGAATATACCTATTATCAGTAGTATGGGAATGGGCAACAAGCTAGATCCTACAAAAATTGAAGTAGCTGATATTCATAAAACCTCAGTTTGTCCGTTGGCCAGAGTAATGAGAAGAGAATTAAGAAAACGGGAGATCAAGTCCCTTAAGGTAGTCTATTCTAAAGAAGAACCAATAGTGCCCTTAGAATTAAACAGCAATGGCAAACAAGTTCCTGGAAGTGTTTCTTTTGTCCCATCTGTTGCGGGTTTGGTTATGTGTGCTGAGGTTGTCAAAGATTTAATCAAGTAATATTAAATAGATTGATTACTACTGACGTTCTAGTATCTGCTAGGACGTCTTTTTCATGATATAATGGATATAAGAAATAAACAGCAAGTAGAAGGTAGGAAAATATAAGATGCTATTATCAGCAGATAAAATAAATAAAAGCTATAGTGAAAAGATACTTTTAAAGGATGTTTCACTTTTTATGAATGAAGGGGATAAGATAGGAGTTATTGGAGTTAATGGAACAGGTAAGTCCACCCTGTTAAAGATTCTGGGGCAAATAGAAAATCCTGATACTGGTACAGTAACAAAAAGCCCAGGAGCTAGAATAGAGTATCTTCCCCAAAACCCGATTTTAGATGAAAATATTACAGTTTTAGAGCAGGTTCTAATAGGAGCTGACAATGAATCTAGAGAAACAAGAAGCTATGAAGCAAAGACTATATTAACAAAATTAGGTATCAAGGATTATGATAAACAGATTGGAACTTTGTCTGGCGGGCAAATGAAGAGAGTGGCCATTGCAAGTGCCTTGGTTCATCGTTGCGAGATTTTGATTCTTGATGAGCCTACAAATCATTTAGACAATGAAATGGTAGCCTGGCTGGAGAGTTTTCTTAGTAAGTATACAGGGGCCATAATAATGGTTACCCATGATCGATATTTTTTAGATAGGGTAGTTAATAAGATTGTTGAAATAAACGAAGGTGAACTATATAACTATCCAGGCAATTATTCAATGTTTCTAGAAATGAAAGCAGGCAGAGAAGATATTGAACAAAACTCAAGACGTAAAAGAAAGAGTTTTTTAAGAAAAGAATTAGAATGGATCAAAAGAGGCCCTGTAGGTAGGACTTCAAAAAGTAAATCAAGAATTGCCAAGTACGGTAAGTTGAAGGAAGGTAGTGTTTATGAGGATGAAATCAAACTGGAACTTAACTCTATCTCTTCAAGACTTGGAAATAAGATTGTAGAACTTCATGGTGTGAGTAAGAGTTTTGGAGAAAAGCTGGTTATTGATAATTTCGACTATTTTATACCTCGTGATGCACGAATTGGTATTGTAGGCAGAAATGGTGAGGGTAAGTCTACCTTGTTGAACTTGATTAGTGGGAGGATTAGTCCAGATAAGGGTACTGTTGAAGTGGGACAGACTGTTAAGATTGGTTATTTTTCTCAAAATTCTGAGGAACTTGACCAGAATATTAGAGTAATTGATTTTATCAAGGGTATTGCTGAAGTGATTAAGACACCTGATGGAGAGATTACAGCATCTAAGATGTTGGAAAGGTTTCTTTTTGATTCTACATTACAATGGACACCTATTAGTAAACTGTCTGGTGGAGAACAAAGGCGGTTGTATTTACTTAGTATATTGATGGAGGCTCCTAATGTTTTATTGTTAGATGAGCCTACTAATGATCTTGATATTGAGACATTGACTATTTTAGAGGATTATTTGGAGAGTTTTAAAGGTGCTGTAATTGTGGTTTCTCATGACAGGTACTTTTTAGATAAGGTTGTGGATACTATTTTTGAGTTTCAAGGTGAGGGCAAGGTTGGTAAATATCTTGGTAGTTATGTTGACTATCTTGGAGAAAAAAGCGATGAGAGGGAAAGGGATAGGGTTGTTGATAACAAGGGTATTGTTTATGTCAGAGAGAAAAGTAGTTTGAAGTTCTCTTTTAATGAACAGCGAGAGTTTGAAACAATTGATTTTGAAATTGCAGAAATTGAAAAAAAGCTAGATGATTTGCTAAAGGATATTGATAGTGAGATAAGTGATTATGTTAAATTGCAAGAACTGGGGCGACAGAAGTTATCCTTGGAGAAAGCTCTAGAGGAAAAGATGGAACGTTGGGTTTATTTACATGAATTGTCTGAACGGATTGCTGAAAGTAAATTGAAGTAATTATAATCATTTTAATTTTAGGAGGTGGGTATTATGCCTGGAATCTTGGATTTTTTGGAACCTTTATTTAGAGGGAATTTGAAGTATTTTTCAGGTCTTGTTCTAGGTACATTGGTTATCTTGATTCTTCGTTTGCTTCGTATGAAATGGGTGCAAAGGGAGAATTTAGCTGATCAGACTTTTGTTTCAAAACACAGTGGAGAGGACATTGAGGTTTTTAAGAAAAAGTCACGGATGATTTTTTTATCTATTTTTATATTGTTTTTAGTAGTTTTGCCTTTATTGATGTTTGTTTCTGTTAAGGTTTTGGAAAGTGTTATGGATGTTGAGCCTTGGCTTGGTGTATTGGTTGTTTTTGTGGAATTTTGTGTTATTGTTGTCCTTTTAATAATCCAAGGCGTTCGCGGGAAAAGGCTTGGTAGAAGAATTAAATTAATGGAGAAAAATACCTCTGATGAGAATAGTAGTAAGTAAATAGTGATTATATAAGTAACATCATCACTTATATAATATTGTTAAATATGTTAATATTTTAATATAAAAGCAAGTTAATCAGAGGAGGTAAGTAATGAAAGATTTAAAAGGAACAAAAACTGCAGAGAATCTACTAAAGTCATTTGCAGGTGAATCACAAGCCAGGAACAGATACACTTTTTATGCATCAATAGCCGATAAGGAAGGCTTTAAGCAAATTAAGAACATCTTCCTTGAAACTGCAGATAATGAAAAAGAACATGCAAAAAGATTCTATAAACTACTATTGGAAGGATTAAAAAATGAATTACCAGCAATGGTAGAAATAAATGCTATGTATCCTGTAGCTCAAGGGGATACTTTAGCTAATCTAATCGCTGCAGCTGATGGTGAAAAAGAAGAATGGTCTGATTTGTATCAGGACTTTGCAAAGGTAGCTAAGGAAGAGGGTTTTCCTGAAGTCGCTTTGGTCTTTGAAAAAATTGGTTCAGTAGAACAGCATCATGAGGCTAGATATAGAAAGTTAGCAGCAAATATTCAAAATGCAAAAGTCTTTAAAAAAGATGAGGTTACTTCATGGAAATGTGGTAATTGTGGCTTTGTTCATCAAGGTAAGACAGCTTTTGATGAGTGTCCGGCCTGCGCTCATCCTCAAGCATACTTTGAGGTATTAGCAGAAAATTATTAAGTCCTTTTTATGAACCCCCAAATGTTAAATAAAAACTAACATTTGGGGCGTTTTTTTATAATAATGTGATTAACAAGATTTGAAAGATATATATATTTAGGTATAATAGTAGACAGATATATGTGAGTTCAAGGAGATATAATTGCGATATGAAAAAGATATTGATGGTATATAATCCAATAGCTGGAGAAGGTACAATTACCGATAAACTAGAAGATATTGTTAACTTACATAAAGCCGAAGGTTTTGATTTAGTGTTACGAGAAATAAATGGGGACTTAGATCTTGAAAAAGTCTTGATAGAATTAAATGATGATTATAGTCATATAATTGTAGCTGGCGGTGATGGTACTGTTAACATGATGGTTAATAGCTTGATAAAGTTAAATATTAATATACCCCTAGGAGTAATACCTTCAGGAACAGCTAATGACTTTGCATCTCATATAGGGATGCCAAATGATGTACTTGAAGCTTGCAGAAAAATACTAGCTAGTAAGCCAAAGAGAATCGATATTGGAAAGGTTAATGATGATTACTTTGTTAATGTTGCCAGTTTGGGTCTTTTTACCGATGTCTCACAAAAAACCAACCAAGCCTTAAAAAATACAATTGGGAAAATAGCCTATTTTTTAAAAGGGATACAAGAAATACCTAATTTCAAGAAGATTCCTATCAAGATAAAATCAAAGGAATACAATTATGAGGGAGAGGTTTATGTCATTCTAATTTTCAATGGTAATTCAGCCGGGAGTATGGACTTTGCCTATAATGCTGATATGTCTGACGGGAAGTTAGATGTTATATTGATAAATCCTGAGACAATGTTGGAAGTTTTCCCTTTATTAATGAAATTGATTATGAAAAAGAATTTAGAAGATACTGTAGGTTTAACCTATTTTCAAACAGATGAATTATCCCTGGAAACAAAAATGAAGAATATCTCTACAGATATAGATGGTGAATATGGTCCTTTATTACCTTTGAAAATATCCTGTATCAAAGAAAGGTTAGAAATTCTAGGGCTTATTAATTAATAAAATCAAAGATATCTTAGAATAGTAGAGAAAAAAGAAAAAAACAATCAACATGATGTGAACTGCACCCCAAAAGTTAGACATGTGGTATAATATCCACACAATAACGAAAGGGGTGCAGTTTTTCTATGCCAAAGGGAATACCAAACGAAAGATACTCAAGTGAATTCAAACTTCTAGTAGTGGAAGATATGATTAA
>JBGSJN010000001.1:0-21148 GCA_041741995.1 Bacillota bacterium | reverse complement strand
TTAATCATATCTTCCACTACTAGAAGTTTGAATTCACTTGAGTATCTTTCGTTTGGTATTCCCTTTGGCATAGAAAAACTGCACCCCTTTCGTTATTGTGTGGATATTATACCACATGTCTAACTTTTGGGGTGCAGTTCAGAAATATCTACAAGTCTTTTTTAATTAAATATATATATTTTTCACTTATTAATCAATTGTTCAATACTTATAACATTTAATTCTAGATTATTCTTTTTCTTCTCTGGGTTATATTCCTCAACTTTATCGCTACCCATAACTGTTAATAACCCTTGCTCATAACCTCCACCTAGTATGTAGTATAAATTATCATCAATTTCCGAGTTAACTGCAAAAACTATATACATATCACCCTTTACAGGTACACTTTCACCTTCAAATCCTGCAAATCTTACATTTTTCCCAAAATATTTATTTTGAAGATTCTTAGTTGACTCTCCTTTTTCCAAAAACATTTTCCCAATACTAGAATTAATAAAATCTTCTCCAGCCATTAGTCCACCCATCATCGATATTTTTATCTCCTTCATGGAATCTTCCCCTTTATAAGTTTCCTTTACTTGAAGATCAATCAGAGTCCAAATAATGCCATCTTTTTCTATAGTGTTGGTATTTGTGACTAATCCTTTAAATACAATATCGCTGTCTTCAAATAATTCTTGAGAACTACTATATGATTTAACATAATCACCTTCCATACGAGATATTACTATTTCTTCTTTTTCACTAACATTATCAGAAGTCTTATTTGTGCATCCTACTGAAATTATCATTATTAGTAATATGGAAATTGATAAAACTATATATTTACTTTTTAGCATTTTAGTCATCCCCTTAGTATTTAATATTTATAGCATCCAAATCTGTTTTTCGTGCCACATTTACAAGTCTACCACTACCCATCTGGCACATAATTGAATACAAATTTGTGTTGTAATCATTTAATCCCATTGCATGTCCAAATTCATGAGCTGCAACTCCTTTTCTATCTCCACTTGAGTACCCATTCATATAATATTGGTTTAAATGTATACTTGCCCATTTCCAGTTAGATAAAAATGGGCTAATTTGAGCTTGTGAAGTAAAGAATGCAGTGTATCCATTATACCCTGTATTCCCATCATTACTTCCATAAAAATCCACTACACTGGCACTATAACTAGTTGTTTTTATAAACCAAATCGGTGTTATCGTTGAAGGTGATCCTACAGAATTATTCCAATCATAAACAGCTTGTTGTGTAGTTGTTGTGTAAGTATTTGATGTTGTACTTATGGTATAGTACCTGTTATTAACTCCATTAATTAAACTACCTGGAAATAATGGTGTTGCGGCCGAAACTAATGTGGTTCCCGTGAAAAAAATAAAAATACCCAAAATACTGGTTTTGATAATTGATTTTCTCTTTTTCAAAATTTCATCTCCTTTTAAATTCAATATTAAATTGATTTTAGTGTTATCTATAAAATATCACCTTTATATATTAAATACAATAAATTCGACCTTATTTATCTTGAATTTATTGTATTTATCGATTATTTTACATCCTTTTGCTTTTACTAAAAAAACCCTCGAATATTAATTCGAGGGTTCTGGATATATACTAACTTATATTTTTTTATCACGCATGTTTCTTATCTAAGGTGAATAGGTATTTCATCAATATTGGTGTAATGATGGTAGTTACTAAAACTACAACAATCATAACAGCAAACATGTCCTTGCTTAGTATGTGTGCATCCAATCCAATCTTTGCCATAATAAGGGCAACCTCACCACGAGAGATCATAGCTGCACCAATACATAAGGCACTCACCCACTTAAAACCAGAAAATAAGGCACCAAGCGAAGCACCAATAAGCTTAGTTAAAATTGCAATAATACTAAATACAATAACTAATACAATATTTTCACCAATTCCTGAAAAATCAGCTGTAATACCAATATTGGTTAAAAACACAGGTATGAAGATGGAATAACCAATCGGATTAATCTTCTCTATTACTTTATCCTTAAAATGTGTCAAACTTATAGCAATACCGGCAATATATGAACCAATAATTGCTGAAACTCCAGTAAACTCTGCAAAATATGCGAAAGCAAAACAAATAATGAGAGCTGATGATATGATAGTTTCGGTTACCTGCAATCTTGTAAACTTATGTATAAACCAAGGAACAACCTTCCAGGCTACTGCAATAGCTATAAAGAAGAAAATAAATTTCTCTATAATAACTCTAGTCATATCAACGTTATCTCCAATAAAACTCATAAGAAAAGCCAAAGCAACAATGATAACCACATCATCAATAACTGCAGCTCCCAGTATTGTGGCTCCTTTTTTATTGTTTAATTGTTTCATTTCTTTAAGCACTTGAACAGAAATACTAACACTTGTTGCTGAAAGTAGCATTCCTAAGAATATGGCATGAAGATCATTCATATTCATAATCTTACCAGCGGCATAACCTGTTACAAGAGGTATGATAATACCACCAAAACCAACAAAAGCAGATGATTTAAAAGCCTTCTTAAAATCATCAACATCTGTTTCCAATCCAGCAATAAACATCAAAAGAATTACACCTATAAGACTGAATTCTGTAAGCAGCTCATTACCATCAACTATTCCTAGAAATGATGATCCTAATATGATACCAATTATTAGTTTCCCTAACACGGCAGGTTGTCCTAGTTTTCTGCTTATCTCTCCGGCTAGTTTTGAGGCAACAATTATAATTGCCAGTTGCAGGATAAGTTCCATTTTTTACCACCTTTATTTATTTTTATATATTAAAAAAGTCTGGTACTGGGATATCTTATCCCTATTTGCCAGGCTCTAAAGTTCAAGTCATAATTATTTAAGCATGTTTTAGACTTTAATATTATCAAATACTAAAGATGCAGTCAATCCTTTATCGTAAATCACATTATAGTATATAATATTGCACCCCAAGTGAAGTGATTGCTAAAACCACCCAACAGATTAAACCCAATAAAATAGGTTTCCCGCCACTTTTTACTAGTTTAACAAGATTAGTATTTAAACCAATAGAAGCCATAGCCATTACAATTACAAATTTCCCCAACTGAGCAAGAAATCCAGTAACACCATTAGGAAAAGCAATGAAAGTACTCAAAATTGCAGTAATTATAAAACCAAGAACAAACCAAGGAAATATCTTAACAATACTATAATCTTTCTTTACATTTCCAGTGTTTTTTCTAGAAGTATAAATAGCCAAAAATAATGTCACAGGAACAATCATCAATGTCCTAGTAAGTTTAACAATAACAGCAAGATTACCAGCTGTATTACTATAGGAGTATCCTGCAGCTACTACAGAAGATGTATCATTTATAGCAGTTCCTGCCCAAATGCCAAATGTCTGATCACTCATAAGTAGTAAATGTCCTAAAAACGGGAATAAAAATGCTGCTATCACATTAAAAAGAAAGATAGTCGAAATTGAATGAGCTACTTCTTCTTCATTTGCATTTATCACAGGGGCCGCTGCAGCAATTGCTGAACCACCACAAATAGCAGACCCTACCCCAATCAATGTTTTCGTATTCCCATCAAGCTTCAATAACTTACCTACAACAAAAGCAGTCAAAAAGGTGATTGAAAGAGTAAAAGCCATCAAGACAAGGGTCTGTTTACCTGCTTTGAAAACATTAAATAAATTCATATCAAATCCAATTAGAATAATTGAATACTGTAAAAGTTTTTTAGAAGTATAGTCAGTTCCTTCTTTAAATATTGTCGGTCTTTTCCAAAAGGCTATAATCATACCTAATAATATACCAAGTACCGGCCCCCCAATAACAGGAATACTTTGTCCTATTAACCAGGCAGGTATAGCTATAATTAAAGCAAGAGCGATACCAGGTAGTTTATTGATAATAGCTTTCATCATTTCATCATCTCCTGTAGTTACTTACTAAAATAAAAAGTTGAGGCTCAGAGATAATTCTCTAAGCCTCAAATATATTTGGTTGCGGAGGTAGGACTCGAACCTACGACCTTCGGGTTATGAGCCCGACGAGCTACCACTGCTCCACTCCGCGATGCATTACTTATAATACCATAATACGATAGCCCTGTCAATGTAAAAAACAATATCTACTTGTATTTAGAATCGATCTTTAAATACTCCTCAAGACACAAACCACTCTTAAAAACCATAGTAGCCTTATCAATACCAAGATACCTCATATGCCAAGGCTCATACATATAACCAGTAATAGCCTCCTTACCCTCTGGATATCTGACAATAAAACCAAATCTAAAAGAATTATTAGCCAGCCAAATAGCTTCCTTCGTACCAGCAAAGGAAGAGCTGGCAGAATTTAGATCCAAAGCCAAACCAGTCTGATGCTCTGAATGACCAGGTCTAGCAGAAAACCTATCAGCCTCAGCCTGACCAGATCTTGCAACATAATTCTTATACAAAGTAGCCTGATGGCTAAAGGACCTAAAACCAGACACTATAAACAAATTAATACCCTCAGTAGCTGCCGCACTTTTCATAGACTCAAAAGCTGCCATAGCCTCACCATTAAGTCCTGGATTATAGGTAGAAGGTAATGGATAACTTTTATTAGCCACCAAAATGCCCTGAATATAAGTTAAACCACCTTGTTGATTAACAACTACCGGCTTTTCTTTAACCTTAATATCAATATCAACAGTAACACCAGTACCACTAAAGGACATAACACTAACCTTACACTGACCTGGTTTTTTGGCAGATATCAATCCATTAGTATCTACTGTGGCAATCTCTTGATTACTACTCATAAATGAAACCACCTTATTAGAGGCATCATCAGGTTTCACCACCACTTCCAATTGAAAGGAAGCTCCAATCTCCAATTCAAGACTAGCCTTATTTACCAATAACTCAGTAACCCCTATTATCTGCTCTACCTCCTGATCAACCACATCATCTTTCACAGGCTTGTCTTGATTATTTGATAGCTTAAGAAATATAGCTACCCCTGCTATAATTAAAGTTAAAATAATAGCAATTGCTATTATTATCTTTTTCTTATCTAGTTTTTTTACTGATTTATTAATTCTACTTTTTTTCAAAACTTTTGTCTCCTTATTGCCCTATAATGATATACTAAAAGTGATTAAACTAGATAATGAAAGGAATTAACATGAATTATGAAAATATAATCCCCATTATCCAAATTCTAACACCTATTTTAGCTATTACTATTTCTACAATCTCACTTGTAGTAAGCTCAAGAATCGGTGCTAGAGCTGCCAGGATGACTAGAGAAATTGCAGAAGAAAGAGAACGTCCCTATGTGGCTATCTACTATCATTCACTGCCAAACTACGACTACAAGACCCTTATTATCAAGAACTTTGGCAGAACTGGTGCCCACTTGGGTGAAATAACTTTTGATCCTAATCTTTCTGATTATCAGGGAGATCCTATCTTTGCTAAACTACAAGGAAATTTCCTGGCTCCTTCTCAATCTATTAGCTACTCCTTTAAATCAAGCTTCATTCAAGAGCTTGAACAAAAGGAATATAAGGTAGATGCAACCTACTATAACAGTAAGAACAAAATGTTCACTGAAACATTTAAGATCAACTTCGGAAGTGATGTAGAACTAAGAAGTACTTACAGAACCTCGGATAATCCAGAAGTTGATATTAGCCAGACACTACAAGATATTTACCATAAGATTATTTAAGATTTTGGTAGGATATCAACTTGGATATTATATAATCATAACTTTCTTTTCTATGAGGTAATAGACAATTGGAACAATCCTTTACACCATTTTTAAGCAAGGTGAAGTTACCACCGCATTCAGGTATGAGGTAAAGAGGACAGTAGCAAAACAAACAATTAAAACTATTCTCATCTTTTATCTTATGGCAAGGGAAATATTCACAGCTTCTGTTTTGGGTAAAGGCGTAGTTTTGTTCCCATTCCTCAAAGAAAAGCTTTTTGGTCATGAAAGAGGCAATTTCTTCTAAATCAGCTGTTGAAATATCTGTCTCAATTAGCCAATAGCCTAGTGAAGTTTTATCCCTCTTAAATAATTCTATTTTAATTGTATTTACCATAGTCCATTCTCCAACGGAGGCAACAAGGTAGTCCTTCTCCCCTCTATGGAAGTAAAAGGCAGAGTATTTTACGTATTTATCCATGTATAGAAAGTTATTTAATTCATTTAAGACGGCCAGGTAATGGCCGTCTTTTTCTATGATTGATTTTAGATTTTCTTTTATTTCCATATTACTGCTCCATTGGTACAAGTTTTTCAATATCAAGCTTGCCGTTTCTTAGATCATTTAAGGTTTGCTCAACCTTATTTAATCTTCCTGCCGGTATTCTTGCCTTAAGTCCTTCGTTGTATTCTAAGTCAAATTCCAATATTATACTTTCTCCCATAAAGCCATTGTCGAAGGTCATTCTAATCATATCTTCAACTCCACGGGTTATGTTGAAGCTACATATTGCTATCATTGTTTCAGGATAGTTTTCTATTAGACTGCTATTGTTGCCGAAGGCATAGATATTACTGTTTTCAGCTATATCGAATACTTCACTATCGTGTACACCTGCTGCTGCTATTACTACATCGGCACCATAGGTTGCAAATTCTTTTAGTAGGTCTCCTGCTCCTATGTTTCCTTCTCTTAGGGTTACGTATTCCCCATAGATTTGTATATCGGCATTAATGGATTTAACACCCATTTCAAAACCATAAAGTTCGTGTATTGTTGGTTGATCGTCTATATAGCCTATGGCTGCTACTACGTTTTTTTTGGTTGTGTAGCCTGCTAGCATACCTCTTATAAAGCCTGCTGTTCTGAGGTCCAAATCTAGTGAGCCGAGGTTTTTGCTGTTGCTCACCTTAGAGTTTAACAGTACAAAGTCGGTGTCCGGGTATTTGTCTGCTAGTTCTTTTGCTTTATCGTCATAGTCATCCCCACCTAGGATGATTATGTCGAATTGATCATTTATATAATTTTCTACATTTGTTTCTAGTTGTTCGATCTCTATATTATCACGCATGGAAAAGTAGGCGTTGGTTTCGGTTTTTAGGTTTAGAATTCCATTGTAGGCTTGTGTGTATATTTGGTTATCTTCTTTGTTGCCATCTATGATGTAGCCTATTTTGAATTCGCTGTCTTTTTGTCCCTGGTCGCTTTTATGTAGAGGTTTGGTATTGATTAATAGTCCTATTACCATTACCGCTATTACTACTATAAATCCTATTAATATACTTAGTATTTTTCTCTTCTTCATTTCTACCTCCCTTTTCCTATAGTTAAATAATACCATAATCAATAAAAATAGACTATAATATAACAAAGGAGTTGAGGTTTTTGAATATTTTATTGACTGGGGGTACGAGGGGTATTGGTTATGCTACTACCATCTACCTACTGGAGGCAGGTCATAATTTGACTATTAATTATTTAAGTAGTGATGATATTGCTGAGGGTATTAAGAAAAGGTATCCTGATAGTTTTGTATATATGAAGGGTTCTATTGAAAGTGGTGTGGATAATGATAAGTTAATTAATAAAGCACTATTATCTTTCGGTTCCATTGATGTTATTATTAATAATGCTGCCATTGGTCTTTATGGTTTGTTTTCCTCAACCTCAACTGAGGATATTAATCGTCTTATCAATGTTAATATTTTGGGTACATCTGATCTAACGAAGAGGGTTATTCCTCATTTGATTAGTAGCAGGGGGCAGGTTGTTAATGTTAGTTCTGTCTGGGGTCATAGGGGTGCTAGTTGTGAGACTATCTATGCTATGTCTAAGGGTGCTCTTAATCAGATGACTACCTCTTTGGCCAGGGAGCTTGGTCCTTGTGGTGTTAGGGTTAATACTATATCTCCTGGGCTTATTAATACTGATATGAATGGTGATTTGGAGTTGGATTCTTTCCTTGGTGAGATTCCTTTGGGGAGGATGGGTGAGCCTATTGAGGTTGCTAGGTTAATTGGTTTTATTCTTTCTTCATCTTATATTAATGGTGCTAATATTGTTATTGATGGTGGTTATAGTATTTAGATGGTAATGGAGTTTGTTGGTATCTAAATCTGTTAAATCTTATTATTCCAATTTTTCAATTTTATTTATTTCGATAAAGTGCTTTATAGCAAAATAGACTATTATAATAAATATTACTGCTGGAATTACAACATTAATTATAATGCTTTTAGCTAGATTTTCCCTTACATCATAGATTATATTCCTTTCGCCATTTTCTTCCTCAATAACTAAATTTGAATAACTATTGGTTAGGAAACCAGCTAAACCTATATTTTTTTCAAGATAATAAGTCTTATTCAAAGCCTGTCTAATCGGCTTATCTAAAGCATTAAATATTTCTTCATTTTTCCGATTGTCTAAAACTTCACCAAATGATATATACTTACCATTTAAATTAATGAACGAAATACTATCACCTCTTACAGAATGAATTCCTAAAGTTGATTCTTTCCATTTTATATAGTAGTCACCATCAATATCAAATTTAAAACCAATTTGATATTCACCATTACTATCATAAATACTAATTATTTTTTCTGTTCCTAATGTTTCTGAACTAATGGCTATCAATCCTGTTTTACTCACATCAAACTTTTCTATACCATCTAGTAGATATTCTTTATCCAGTACTTGTATATACATTGATTTTTTCAAGTTTGTTATGTATTCATTTGAGATTGGTTTTATTTCAAAATTATCAATATTCTTTTCTTCACTTATATTATTATTCAAGAAGAATTTAGTAATTAAAATAAGTATGATAACAACAATTATTATTAAGAATAATGGAATGTTTTTATTGTTTTTCATTTTTTGTTTCTACTTTCTAATCAGGAATTATTATTTAATCCTTATATATTCTTAAATCTTCTATTAACTTTATATTAATCATTTGAATACTTATCCATTAATTCTTCAAACTGCTCATCATCAAAATGATACCTACCCATATAATTATAGAATTCATCTTATTCCACTTAAGACCTTCACTCATCTTCCAACCTATATCTGAATTCCAGTAAATAACTTATCACTTCTTCTAATAATAATCCATACTTATTAGGTTCCCAACTTTCATCAAAACCCTTAAGAACTAACTCATCAGAAACACAATCCAAATAATAATCGACAGTATCAATATCCTTACTAAGTGAGTCCTCATCAATATCAATTGGTACACAAGATTTTAAAATATCCAAATATTCTTTCTTCATCATTAAATAATCTCCAAATTACTAAGATAATTCACTAACCAACAAACTTTATATTAGTCCTTTGAATACTTATCCATTAATTCTTCAAACTGCTCACTATCAAATTGATACCTACCCATATAGTTATAGAAATCATCTTCTAAATCTCCTTGAGTGCCACTATCAATTAATTGATAATCACCATTAAAATAAGTAATCTTAAACACTATGTCACCAACAGAAACCGGACCAGGATGGAAAAAATGCTTATGACAATCTACATTATTAAGATCTTTTAAAAATTTATTAATATCTTCCTTAGGCAGTTCCCTAATTACAGTAAACTCAGGCTGAAGATTCGATACATATTCAGTACCAACATAAACTAACTCACCAACTTCTACTACCTCAATTTTTGATATTTTCTCACTCTTCTGCAAGAATTCAAAATCCACTGTTCTCTCACAACTTGATAAAAGGAAAGCCTGAGATAGAAAAATCAAAAGAAGTAAATACAAGATCCTCAACATAAAAATCACCTAACTTTCCAATAACTTCAATAAAGTAAACTGTCTATAACTCCATTCATCTCGGTTATACTTGATATTTTCTATATCAAATACCCAATTTAATGTAATTTTTGAATCTTTAAAAACAATATCTACAGCACCAACAAAGAAAGTAGCCCATAACAAAGAAATTTTTCAATGTCTAATAAGAGTAATTTTCTATCAACTCATTAAACTGTTCTTCATTAAAACTATAATAACCATTATTAAAATATTTATCATTTTGATGTCTTCCTTGTGCACTTCGAGTAATTATTTGATAATCACCATTTTCATAAATAACTTTGAATCCTTTATCTCCAGGTGTTAATTCCGCAGGGTCACCAAATGCTCTTTTACAATCAATTTTTCTAAAATCATCAATAAATTCACTAATATCCTTCAGTGATACTTCGTTTATTACTGTAACTTCATGTTCAGTATAAAGATCCTGAAGTTCTCCCATTAAAATAACTTCAACCTTTACAATATTTTCTTCAGATTGCTTAAAAGGATACTCAGTTCTCTCACAACTTGAAAAAATGAAAGCGTGAGATAGAAAAATCATAAGAATTAGATAAAGAATCCTCAACATATAAACCACCTATCTTTACATCAGTTTTTGTTAAAGTGAACTGTCCAAAATTTCTATTCAACCCATTTGCACTGCACTTTTTCTACCCATATCAATTTTCTATTTATTTAAATATTTGGATTTTTTAAAAACAATTTCTATAAAAGTTACAAAGAATGTAGCTGCCAATAACGGAATAATTAAATGCCTGATTGAATATTTTATAATAGAACTTAATAAACCCGCATCATAGATAACAATCTCTTCCTCATTACTGCTTACTTTTGTTAATTTCCTGCCAGTATCAATATATTTGTTCCCATTAAGTAATCTATAAGGATAATTATTAGATTTAATGTAACCAAAAACATCTCTGTTGCCAACATATTTTCTAACATCAACTATGCCGCTATTTGGATCTAGATAGTGAAATGTGTAGCTTCTATTATAAAATATAGTTAGAACTTCATTCTGCCACAATAATATATATACTTCATATGATAAATCCAATGAATACCCATAAATATATCTGCCATTATTATCATATACTTTTATCACTTGACCTTTAGCATCATCAAATCCAATGGCAATTTTACCATTACCACTAACATCATAACAGTGTATTCTACCTGTATCCACCTCCTTTTTTAATATTTTTAGGTTAACACTATCTATTTGATTTTTGTAAGTTAAGGTATCTACCTCTGTCGTTTCAGGTTCATAGTGATAATTACTCGGCGTCTTATCTTTAGTTAGAAAAAAATATAGATACAGAGCAGCTACTAGAAAGATAAATATCAACCAAAATACAAGCAATCGTTTAAAACTTCTCATATTGTACTCCTAAGTTTATTGTAGTATTTGTATGATTACATTATTTTTTATTTAAATATTTATCAATAAGTTCATTGAATTCATCAATATCAAAAGTATAATACCCTTCAGCTTTATATATACCATTAATTAAACTACCTTGTGCAAAATTATTAATAATCTCGTAGTCTCCATTCTTATAAGTTATTTTAAAAGCTTTCATATCAGGAAATAAAGTAGCAGGAGAAGTGTATAGCCTATCACTATCTAAGTCTAATATAGCTTCTATCGCACTTGCAAATTCACTCTTTGTTAACTCATAGAGTATAGTTTGTTCATGCCTATTTTCAGCAATTACTGGCATCCCAATTAATATAACCTCAATCTTCTCAACATTTTTGATAGCTTGCGTAAACTCAAACTCTTTCTTCACGCAAGCTGAAGCGAATAATATTATCAATATAATAATTGTAAGATTAATTAATTTCAACTTCATTTATATCTCCTTATAGGAATAAGTTGCAATGAGTGTTTATGATTTTCTAACATATCGTTAGCAAAATTGAATCCTATTTAAGGTAATCCTTAAGGTCTATTTTATCATCATTGTTTGTTTCATGTATATAGTACACGAATTTTTCTCGTTCGATTTTCTTTAACTCTCTCACGATACCATTTTTTTGATAAATGATATATCGAATCGAAATAGTCACATTAATTCAAGGTGTCAAGCATAAAAAAAGGCCTGGCTCCTCTTCAAGTTAGAAACCAGGCTTTGGCAGCATAATATTAATTTTTACACTGTCCACTTGACAGGGAGCAGTTCAAAGTCAGGGTGTCAGATAGGGTGTCACAATAAAAGGTTGTTTTAATCAAATATATAATTTTTTCTCCTATGTATATGATACTATTTTTTAGAACTGGACATTTTCCGACACACATCAGACTAGGAGTTCATAAAAGATATTGTAAACCAAAAGATTACTAAGTATATTTTTGCTCTTCTGATCTCAAATAATCTTGCCAATTACTGTACAATCTTTTAATATTTTCTTCCAATGAACCTATAATTGTGTAAGGTGATGGCTCATAACGAACAAAATATTTCATTGATATCGGATAGTTGAAATCATCATAAATAATTTCAACAACTCTTAGTGGATCAACATATTTTTCTTTAAACTTAAATACCCATTTTAATAGAACAAATAATATTTTGTCATTAGTTTTACATTTATCATCATCCGAAACCATTTCTATTAATTGAAACATATATTTCACAACATCATCTTTTGCATATACATCATTAGGTGATATGCTAGCAATATTATAGACTGCATCACTGTAATCTACATTTTTTTCAATTTCTTTTATTGCATGTTCTATAGCTGCTTCGATTGACAAATAATCATTTTGTATAGCAAATAAGATATCATACCAATTCAATTTTACTTGATCTGATAAATACGAATACGGTATTTGTATACTTAGGAATTCATCGGATTGCTACTTTCAAGTATTAATTTATCTAATTGATAATTTGTTAACTTGTTAATTGATTTGTCCATTAATTAATCCCCCTGGTTTAAAAAGTTGATGTTACTGTACCATTTGGATCTAGTAGATATTCAAATATTCCTGTCACACTGTTTACTTCTCCTTCAACTTGTAACAGAGTCCTTTGTATACCATCACCACCTATTATCAAAAATGTTTTTCCAGTTATTAGTTGACTTTCAGCCACATAACTAGCCGCTTGATGATAGATATCATTATTTAGTGCAGAGCCCACTCGATCAGCATTATTATCTTGCTAGCAGCAATTTCTTGACTTACTATATTATATTCTACATAATCTATCGGAGCAATATGTAAATCATCCAAATTCTTAATTAGAGCAGGATTAATACCATTATTCATAGCATCAATAGCCTCATCACCATATTTTATAACATATCGAATAACACCATCAGCCTCATAACCATATCTGGTTATTAAAGTAATAAGACTTCCCTTATACTTCAATAAAGCATTAATACCATCATTACCAAAGCCTTTTACAGCATTAACAACACTAATATCACATCCATTAATATAGTCAATCACATCATTGCCTCTCCTAGATACTAGCTGAGTAAACTCATCACCATGACAGCAATCAGTTCAAAGTCGGGCTGTCAAAAAGGGTGACTTTTTTACATCCTTTTATGTGCTAAATTCAAATTTGTCCTTCTTTTTGAATGCATACAACTTTATCATTGAGACTGTACAAAATTCGAACTAAACCAGTACATTAGGGGCATTAAAAAGAGAGCCTTTGTTATACTATACAAAAATGCTCTCTTTGAATTTAAGACTTTATAGAAAGTTATCCATAATATTTGATTAGATAAGATTAATTATTTGTTGCCATATTCAACTCTATTTCTTTCCCATTCCTTTAATACAATCCTGGCATCTTGTTTTATTTTTTCTGGTTCAAATAGTTCTACAGGAAAGCTTGGATCCATTTCATCGGTATTTTCAAAGTATGATTGATCTACATGAATCGGCCCTTCTATAATTTCATTCAACCAGCTAACAACAATTTGTTCTAACTCAGTTATTTCTTCATCATATTCTATATTACGGCGAATATAAACACTGATAATATAACGTAAAAAAACTTCAGCAATGCGTTCTTTCGTAAAAGAATCTAATTTACTCTCAATATTTTGTATAAGTTTAATAACCCTTGTTAGATTCCCATATTCCTTATTATCACTTATACTTGTAGAAAATCTTGTGAAATTATGTAATAGCTGTCTATTATTTTTCGATGCATAAGTTATTTTTAATAATTCATCTTGATATTCATGAGCCCATTCAAGTTGCAGTTCCTTTGGAACTGCATATTCCATATATTTTTTAAAATCATTATCAAATGATTCACGCATCATTATATAGCCACTATAACCATACTTTACGAATAATTTTTTAGCTTCCAAGTATTTATCATCCATACTATTATTCCCTTTCTAAATTCTCAGCAGTGGATAAGTAAGGGTTTTGTATAGTTAAATATTCTTTTTGTATGCAAACAACTTTATCATTGTAATTTTACAAAAGTCGAACCAACCCGATTATATTTCAACATATTATTTTGTCACAACTTTTCCAATTATTTTTTTTGTATTAATATCAATTATTTTCGCTATACCTGCAAATGTATTTACTATCAGGTTTCCATTTTCATCAACAGTAATACCCGTATACATATCATCATTATGGATTATATCCTTTATATTCCACTCGATATCACCATTTATATTTACTGCAAATACACTATTAACAGGTTGCTCAGGCATTTTTATATAGCCTTTTTTTTCAAAAGAATCAAATATATGAACAATCAATAGTCCACCTATTTCAATCACTTTATTAATATTGTGCTTAAAATCTGTTTGTTTGTTATTAACTATTAAGATAGAATCATCATTTATATTATATGCTATCATTCATAAAACCTCCTTTATGGTAATAGTCTTTTATTTGTAAAATCACCAATCCATTGTTGCATCAAGTCAAATTGTAATCCTCCACCTGATCCACCGAATTGTTCTTGAGGCCCCGTTATACCACACCTTATTATACTTCCAGCTTCAAGTTCAACATCGCAAACATACACTGGTGTAGAAGGCAAAGCAAATTTATTTTGAATTTGTTGTGCTGTTAATCCTTGAATATCCTCAAACTTCATAACCCAGCCACCAACCATATCAGCACCTTCTGGAATAACTCTTACAAATTGGGTGTTTTCCGTTAATGTTATTTCATGAATTATGGTATTAACTTTATATGGATTTGTGTAACCTCTTGCACTCCACCAAGCATTAACTTCTTCGGCTGAAATACAAACATTTCTTGTAACACTTATGTTTCTGAGACCATTTTTTATTATTGACTCAGTCCCTTCTACCATCTCAGCAATCTCTTTACTTACTATATTATATTTCACATAGTCAATAGGAGCAATACCAAGTTCATCAAGACTATTAATCAACGCAGGACTGATACCATTCATCATAGCATCAACAGCCTCATCACCAAATTTGATAACAAAACCTACTACATCATCTGCATTATCACTAAAACTACCTATTATAGCAATAAGATCACCCTTATATTTCAATAACGCATTAATACCATCATTACCAAAGCCTTTTACAGTATTAATAACGCTAATATCGCATCCATTAATATAGTCAATTGCAGCGCTTCCCCTTTTGGCAACCAGCTGAGCAAACTCATCACCGTACTTAAGGATAAGACTATTAGCTCCTTGATCCAAGAATCCAGAAACTCTGCTGAAAATCGTAGCAGGAAAAGGACCAAAGTTAGCGAGAAACTTGACTACACTAAAAACAAGAACATTCGGAATCAAGTTAAACAACATGTTATAGGCATACTGCTCATCACCTGTATCGAGATAATGATAATAGTTTACTAAACTATATGTCAACGACATGCAGCCAAGAGTCAATAACACAATAGCTGTTACAGCAGGAAGAGACACCGCAGCAAAAGAAACAAGACCGCTAGCCGGCATCATTACCTGCAACAATATCATCAGATCCATGACACAAAGAACAATATCAAGAGCAGCCAATGCACCAATCCCAACTTTTATTGCAGTAGCGCCACCTGACATACTATCAGACAAACTGCCACATAACCTGTAGGCATTACCACAAGTCTCCGTATCAGAAACAATATACCCGGTCCCAAACCAACCATAGTAGTCAATCTGCCTACTTGGAATAGAAATAACCGTATTCTCATTTATCAACTGAAAGATATCAAGGCGTACGGAAGCAGGAGCACTAAGAATTGAATTCATCTCAGCATAATTATCTATGGTAATATCTAATATCGGTATATTCCTACTTCTAGCTTCTTCCATTACTTTAACCGCTGAAACACCAGGCAATTGGAACACCTGTTCCATCACAACATGTTCCAAAGATGAAGCCATACTACCAGATGCTAACATAAATCCTAATTCATCAGAACGTGTATTATCAAGACTAACTACAGATGAACTGTTATGATCCACATCAATAGTAAAGTTACCTCCATAATATTGAGTAGGTACACCAAGGACATATAGAAGACCAGAAGAATAACCCACCATAGCCTCACCGCCCTGGCGTACCCTGCTTACAATATATGACTTACTGGATTATTCTCTAAGATGGAATTTATATTATTAATGTAAAAATATCATACATTCAAATATATTTCAATATATTATGATATATATATATATATATTCAATTTTCAATTGATTTTATCTTTAATATTATTTTAGACATTAAAATAGGGAGCCTTAAGCTCCCAGTCAATACATATATATTAATTCACAACATATATCACAAATACTACTAATCCATCTTCCCTTTTAAATCATCAATTAACTTAGCAACAGCATCATGCATCTCCTGATTGAAAGCATTAACATTCTCCCTTGTGTTTGTAGGAGGATAAAGAGGCTCACCAAACAAAGCATAAATCTTACTCTTCTTCCTATTAATACCAAGAATAGCCACAGGCAACACAGGAACACCAGCCCTAATTGCTACAAGAGCCGCACCCTTCTTAAACTCACCCAAAGAATCATCAACCCTATTCCTAGTACCCTCAGGAAACATAGCAGTAGGACGACCCTTCATTAAAATATCAACAGACTGATTCAAAACAATCCTAGGATCACCCTCCCTATCAACAGGAAAAGCCTTCAAACCACCACCAAGCACCAACTTAGCAACAGGATGCCTAAACAAACTAGCCTTACCCATAAAGGAGATAAGCCTAGTAGTAGCAGCAGCCAACACAAAAGGATCATTATTACTCTTATGATTACTAACAAGAAGAAAAGCACCATGACGAGGAATATTCTCCCTACCATAAATCTTCAAACCCCTGGTAATCATCAACAAAAACTTCATAAAATGCGACACTATAAAATAAACCATAAAAGACTCCAATCTATATATACAATCAACTAATCAACTAACTACTAATCAACCAACAACTTCAAAATCTCATCATAAAGAGTCTTTGTCAAAGCATCCCTACTCAACTTATCATTACCCTCAGGTGGCATAATCGGCTTACCATAAATAACCGTCTTCCTACCAAAGGTTTTACTAGAATTCTTAATACCAACAGGCACAATAGGCACACCAGCCTCAATAGCCAGAAGAGCAGCACCCTTCTTAAAATCCATCAAAGACTCAACCCCCTTATTCCTAGTACCCTCAGGAAATATAGCAATAGGCTTACCACCCCTTAAAATCTCCACAGTTTTAGATATAACCAACTTAGGACTACCACTCCTATCAATAGGATTCGCATTAACCCACCTAAGCAAATGCTTAATAACCGGAATCCTAAACAAAGAATCCTTAGCCACAAAAGCCATCTGCCTCCTCATCCCAAGACCAATCAAAAAAGGATCAATACTACTCCTATGATTACCAGCACAAATAAAAGAACCCTCTAACGGAATATTCTCCCTATTCTTAAAAGAAATCCCCCCAAGAACAAAAGCTATCACATGACACAAATACCAAATAAAACTATAGAACATAATAAATCACCTCAAACTAAATTATAGCAAAAAAATTCTAAATAACCTATTTCTTTGATATAATTTGTAAGTAAAGAAAAAACAAAAGTAAACAAAAAAACAAATAAGAAAGGCCAGGAACAACATGTACGATTTTAATAAAATTTTAAATAGACAAAACACAAAATCAGAAAAATGGGACACCCTAGACAATAGAGAAACACTACCCTTCACAGTAGCAGACACAGACTTCCTGACAGCACCACCAATAATGGAAGCAATCATAGAAAGAGTAACCCACCCAATACTTGGATACACCATACTAGACCAGGGCTTCTACAATTCAATAATAAACTACTGCCAAAGAAGACACAATCTGGAACTACAAAAAAAATGGATCTTCATCACCCCGGGAGTAATGACAGGAGTTGGCATCGCCATAGACGCCTGGACCAATGAAGGAGACAGCATCATAATACAAACCCCAGTCTACACCCCCTTCTATAGAGTAATAGAAAAAAATGGCAGAAAACTAATAAAAAACCCACTAAAACTAATAAACGGCAAATTCATGATAGACTTCGAAAACCTGGAACAAGGCATGAAAACAGCCAAAGCCCTCCTGCTCTGCAACCCACACAACCCAACAGGCAGGGTATATACAAAGGACGAGTTGGAAGGAATTGTTGCACTAGCACAAAAATACTCAGTCCTCATAATCTCAGATGAAATCCACAGCGACATCATCTACAAAGGAAACCAACACCTAACCATAAGTACAATAAGTGAATACGCAAAAGCAAACTCCATAACCATGATAGCCCCAAGCAAAACCTTCAACATACCAGGACTAAGTACCTCTGTCGCCATAATCCCAGATGAAAAACTGCGCTACAGTTTCTACACCAAACTTAGAGCATTGGGGTTACATGAAGGAAACACCTTTGGTATCATAGCCCTAGAAGCTGCCTATACTGACTGTGACCCATGGCTGCATGAATTAGTTATCTATTTAGAAGATAACAGAGATTTTGTTATCTCCTACCTAAAAGAAAACCTACCAGACGTAAAAGTAAGTACCCCGGAAGGTACTTTCCTAATGTGGCTGGACTTTAGTGAATATGGAGATCACACACATATTCATGAAACACTAATAAAGAACAACGTAATGCTAGTAGACGGTCTCATATTCGGAGAAGAAGGAAAAGGATACCTAAGAATAAATATAGGATGCCCAAAAAGTATCTTAATTGAAGGAATGAGCAGAATAAGCAAAGCTATAAAGGAGATATCAAATGATCAAACTACAAAATAACTACGAAGGAAATATCAGCATCTATCCCCTATTCAAAAATGAACTAGCAGTAGATGATGTCCAAAATATTCTAAACACTCTAATAAACAAAGACCTCTTTAAAGGAGAAAAAAACACCCTGCACCATATTACAACCCACCTAGGCAATGAACTTAAACACCATATATTTGTAGGACTAGGTGATAGTCTGGATATGGAAGTATTAAGAAGCGGTATTGCCAATGCCAGTAAGAAAGCTGTTACCCTTAAGGAAAATAGTGTTGGAATAATATTACCAACTCAACTAATAAACAGTGATGCACTAGAAAACATTGCAACAGCAATAACCTTAAGCCAATATAGCTTTAATAAGTATCAAACAAAGAAAAAAGATAAAATGATAGAAGATTTTATACTTGTGGGTAGAGGTCCGGATCTTGCAACATATCAAACTAATATAGATGAAGGAATACTTCTTGGAGAAATGACTATTCTATCAAGAGAACTAGCCAATGAACCAGGAGATATTGTTAACCCGGAGAGTTTGGCCATAAATGCTAAATCCCTAGGTGAAAGCTCTGGTTTCAAAGTTAATATTTATGATAAACCAGCAATTGCAGGCTTAAAAATGAATGCCTTCCTGGCAGTTGCTCAAGGCTCCCATTATGAACCACGCCTAATTGTTATGGAATATATGGGCAATGTTGGTGGAGAAATTATTGGTCTTGTTGGTAAGGGTATTACTTTTGATTCTGGTGGTTTATCAATAAAGCCTGCTAATAGTATGTTATCGATGCAAGGTGATATGAGTGGTGCTGCTAGTGTTATAGCTGCCATGGGAGCTATTGCTTCAAAAAAACTAAAAGTTAATGTTGTAGCTGTTGTAGCAGCTTGTGATAATTCAGTTTCTGCCAATAGTTATAGACCTAATGATATTGTTACTTCAAGAAGTGGTAAGTCAATTTTTATAACTAACACTGACGCAGAGGGTCGTCTAACCTTGATTGATGCTCTAGACTATATCCTAACAGAGAAGCATGTTGATAAGGTTGTGGATATAGCTACCCTGACTGGTGCTGCTGAGGTGGCACTTGGTCAAAAGATTGCTGCAGTTATTACAAATAGTGATGAGTTTATGAGTGAGTTAAAGACAGCTGCCAATGATACTGGTGAACGTGTCTGGGAACTACCTCATGATGAGGATTTTAAGAAATTGATTGAAACTCCCTACGCTGATTTAAATAACAGTGGTGGTCGTTTTGCCGGTACTATTACTGCTGGGCTTTTTCTTGGTTCTGTAGTAGGTGATACTCCTTGGTTGCATATTGATATTGCTGGTCCTTCCTGGACTGAAGAGGCTGATGGTTATTTCAGCAAGGGTGCTACTGGTTATGGTACCAGGTTATTGTATAAGTTGGTTAAGAATTCTATAGCATGAGGATAACAAGATGAACATTGAGAAACAATTTTTCACACAATTAAATGATGATCTTCGTTCTATCAGGGAGATTGTTTTTGTAGAAGAACAAGGCTTTACTGATGAGTTTGATGATGTTGCTATTGATAATATTTCCTTTCATCTACTTCTATATATAGAAGGGAAGCCTGTTGCTACAGGCCGTTTGTATCAAAAGGATCCTTTTCAAAATGTTTATATAGTTGGTCGTTTGGCTGTTCTTTCAGATTATCGGAATCTTAATTTAGGTAGTATTGTCTTAACTTCACTTGAAGAAAAGGCTAAACAATGTGGTGCTACTTCTATTGAACTTTCTGCCCAGTGTAGAGTACATAGCTTCTATGAAAAACATGGTTATAGAGTAAGAGGGGGTAGTTATCTTGATGGTGATTGTCCACATATCTTGATGGTCAAAAATATAGAATGACAAATAAAAAGAAGAAGCATTTTGAACTGAACCCAAAAAGTTAGACAAGAAAAGAATTAAGCAACCGAAAGGGCTTGTTGCCTGTGTAATGCAGGTGATAGGCCCTTCAGTTTTTCTTTGATTCTACGGTTGTTGTAGTAATCAAGGTACTCGACGAGTTCT